>JAKAUD010000045.1 GCA_021827885.1 Thermoplasmata archaeon
GCGATTTAAGTAATTACGCATAGATGTCTCAGTCTCACGTTGGGCATGATGAAATCACTTTTGGAATACCTGATTGCTACTGATGAAGACAAGTTGTCGTTTATAGTTTCATAAAACAGTTCATAGGGTGTCCAGCTGTCATTGATAGGAAAGTAATATCTAAGATAACCTGTCTGAACAAGTTTAGCATTTGAATTAGAAGAAGGAGACGAAAAGCCATGTGGGCATTGCGATAATCCGATCCACGCGGCCATACCAATCGGGTATCCGAAGGGGTTCTGGGTAGAAGGAAGAGAAATAGTGCTCACGTTCACTGAGGCGTCTGTGTACGTTAAAGAGTAATCAGAAGGCGTATCATGTAATTCGTACCCAGGCCAAGCACCATTATAATAATTGGACGAGAAGGTAAAATTATACTCGATAGCAAGGTTCGGCGAAGTCTCAACCCACGGACTGGTGCTAGCACCTCACGAATAATCGAAGATGTAAGGACCTACCTCTTTCAAGATTTGGAAGTACACGCTTAGATTGTCAGTCGTCCAGTTGTAACATAGATTCCACTGAAATGAACTGTTTCCATACCTGTCGAAATAAGACATAAAATTACTCTCTCCAACTAATGTCATCATATCGGTTTCAGCTAACTTCAGTATCTGAGAAGCATTGAGTTGAACGTTGTATTTTGCTGCTTCTCTTTCCATATTCTGAACTGTTAAATATATGGATGATCGGGGAAGAAATGACGACGTACTGTTAGGAGGACTTAAGACCGCGACCGAGACTATTGTAGTTGAAGAAAAAATCATCGCAAAAATAACAGTAATACATGAAGACTTAATCATGGCCTCTCTATTCATAACTATTCAGCTTAGAACTATATAACAACTATCCCCAACAGGAGTCATAAAGTAGTATTGTGCACAAGTACTTCCGACGTGATGTATAAATTGAAAACACGGGTCGAAATCGCACGCGTGAAGTTTCGTGTTCAGATTGCAGAGACTCTGCATATTCATTCAAGATCTTCCACCGCGCTTCCCTTAGCATGACGAGTCCTGATTGCAATTTCTTTCGTTGGGGGGTAGTGATCAATTGCTACAACTCTACAACCAGCTCTCAATTCTTAGGAATGGAAATATCATCCTCCGACCAATCTCAATCTTGTAAACTTACTCGATCAATCCAAGATAGTTGAAAATTCTCTTGAGATCTGGCAATTTGTGGAAAGGAAATGAGTGATACCTCTTCAAGATTCTTTCTGATGGGTCCCTTGCAGCGTTCTCAGTCAAAAATTCTGCACAATTATAGGATGTAATAGACGCTGCCAGCTCACCAGCAAGTGTCTCTATGAACGACTCGGGACATGCCAGTATCTCAATATTAAAGAGACATAGAATGTTGATTTGACCCGGAAGAAAATACACATAACCAATTCAAAATAACAGCAGGCCCAGATCTCGATCTAATCTAAATATAACAAATGCAGACGACATGCTCGTATGGATCTGAGGTAAGGGGGCCTAAAAAGTCTGTTAGTATCTAAATTTTTTCCAACTTTGGTCAATACACCTAAATTTTTTTCATAACCTTAAAAATCAAGCCAAATGAAATTATTCAATTATGCCTAAATTAAAATAAGATTTATACCCACGATACATTTTCTGAAAGGATGATTTCAGAAAAGACGCTCTATGCGTTGATTGCGGTCATAGTTGTCGTTGGTGGGATTGGGATAGGGGCAGCATATTACCATGAGGTATCTGTTGTACCTTCCTCATCCAACCAGTCGTTGACAACTTCACTGACCATGATTATTTCGCCTAATGTCTGGTTTAACAACTCCACGGGTACGCAACCTGCATTCTTTGTGGTTGAACCGAACGGTGAACTCGCATCTTCTGCTCTAATCCAGCTACCCGTGCACACCAAGATTACTCTGACCATCATAGACTACGATGGTGCACTCGCAGCAAACATAGGTTCAAATGGCACATCGAACAACTCTACATATGCAAAGGTTATAGGTACAATAGGTGGACTCGAGTACGTTTATAATGGCTCCTCCTCCTACATCAATGCTACGCTCTCTGGGAATTCCTCAAACAATATAACAATCCAGCACGGTGTCGGTTGGGCGGTTTCTTCTCTGCCTTGGGTTGGGGGAGCAGCAGGGGGCTGGGAAGTCTCACACACCTTCACCATCACGCAGAATGGCCAGATCCTGCTGAATGTTCCCTCGTTCGGTGGCACAAACCCATCGGGTGGAACTGTAACAGTAACCCAATTCTACCTTAATAGCACGGGGTCATTTACTTGGCAGTGTTTTGTTCCCTGCGGCAGCAGCGCCAGTGGATGGAATGGAGCAATGAGCACACCCGGATGGATGACCGGAACCGTTCAGGTCATATCTTAAGGGGATTCAATTGCCTGCGAAAGAACAACCAATGGACGAACAGAAGAGGAATTTCCTAAAGGTAATGGGTATATTGATCGTAGGAGCGGGAATCGGCGGGACCTTGCGGGCTGTCATTCAGAATATCATTCCACCTACGACTGCAGCTGAATCCTCTTTCCCTACTTTGCTTCTTGTTCTTCCAAATGGAGACCCGGTTCACACAACTGACCTTGTTGTAAACAATCCTTCAGTAGTGACATTCGACTATCCGCTCCAAAACGAACCGAACTTCCTCCTGAGACTAGGGGATTCGAGCAACAAGGACGTCAAGATAGATTCCACCACGGTAGACATACCTGAGACTGGAAAGAAGTATCAGTCTCAAGCCGGAACCGGCCCGTACGGTTCTGTCGTATCTTCTTCTGCAATCTGCCAACACTTGGGCTGTATTCCTCCAGAAATTAGATTTCATTCGCCATCATCGTCATCTTTCCCGGGACTGGTTCACTGCGACTGTCACGGCAGCACCTACGATCCGTACAAAGGATTCAGTATCGTCACTGGCCCAACTAAATCTCCTCTACCTGGTCTTGTACTCTCGTATGATTCTACAAAGGATACCTACAGTGCGACAATGATGATAGGAGCCACTATTTACGGTCACACCTCAGACCTGTCTGGAGGGAATCCTGTATCAACAACGGGTGCCACAGTTAACACTGTAGGAGCGTGAAGGTATGGAAAAACAAAATCTGCTGGAACAGATAATGAACGATCCAAAACCTCTTCCTAGAAAAGTTCCGGACTACATGAGAAAGAGGGGAGGACTGTGGTACTGGACTGGTGCCATGGTCATGATAGCCTTCTTCTACGAGGCCATTACAGGAGTCATACTATTTCTTTACTACCAACCATCAAATGCCTACACAAGCACTGAAGGCATACTTAACATCGCATACGGCTCGGTAATTCTCACGACTCATCTGTATGGTGCGTATTTGATGATTGCCCTCGTCTACCTGCATCTTCTTAGAAACCTGTTCGTTGGCGCATACAAAAAACCGAGACAAGTGCAATGGTTAACGGGCATAGCCCTTCTAGTCTTGACCGTTTCCGTCTCATACTTTGGTTATTCTCTTTCCGGCGACGTACTTTCCTCGGACGCAACAGACGTTGCTCGAGGCATTGCCAGCGGCTTCCCCTTCATTGGTTCATATCTATCATCAATCTTCCTTGGCAACGGAGAAGCAGTATCTCTCTTCACAAGGTTCGAAGGATGGCACATAATACTGGCTGGAACTATTGCAGTCCTTTTTGCAGTTCACTTCTATCTCGCTGAGTACAACACAATAATGCCGGCTCCTGAGAAGGTAAACTATCACGTCCCTGCAATAGACAGGGAAGATGCTTCGTACAAACCATGGTATCCTCACAACCTCTTCTATATGGCCCAGATTGCCTTGTTTACAGTTGCGTTGATATTCCTTATTCCATCAGTAATCTCTGTACTGCCAAATGTTCCCGCACTATTCTCACCTTTTCCGCAGGTTGCAGCAACTAGCCCCCTTGCCTCTTTGGTTCCGCCATATCCACCATGGTTTCTATTGTTCGTCTACAAGGAGCTTGATTTCGGTATTTCTGCCACCTTAGGTCCGTTCTGGGCAACTGTCCTCTTCACCGGACTTCCCTTGATTTACCTTCTTCTGGTCCCTTATATAGAAAAATCGAGTACCCTAAAGACTACAAGTAGACATCTAATTGTCTCAACTGGAATAGTGGGTGTGGTCAATCTGATTGGGCTGTCTGCTTGGGGTGCACTAAGACCTGGTGTCCCAGTTAGCAATACGTTAGGACTGCTCTTCTTCTTGATTCCATTAGCAATAACGATTCCATTGGTCTACTACATTTCAAGATTGATAGAATCTGGGAGAGTCAAGATGGCCAACGCTTGGAAAATATACTTGCTCATAGCTTTCAGTGCCTTTATCGCGATACTTACGGGTTTGTCTATATACGCAACGCTGGAGAACAGAAGCTTCTATTATACACTAGCCTCCATATTTCTGCTGGTAGTTCTTGCGATTTCATTACTCGCAACCTATGCCTCAGTTTACGGGGTAAAAAAGTCAATCAGTACTGGAAAACTCTCGGGCAGAAGTTACATAGTGTTTGGCGGAGTATTCGGATTTCTCGCAATAGTAATCTTCTCCACTATCTCAGTCATTCCGCCAACTACATCTCTCAATCAGTCCCTGTACGGAATTGGAATGGGCTTGACCTTCTTGCTTGGGGCGGCAATTACTATGCTGTATAGGTCTCACGAATTTAATGAGTAGTGCCTGGTCGTCAGCAAGCATAAATTTATCTTTTTTCTTTCATCCTAATTTATCCAAAGTCTGTTGACCTGATTCAACTCAATCCTACTTCACAGCCTTCATTTTCTGGTGAAAATTTGTGTATCCGATAAATTCTGGGATATATATGAGGTCTTATCCTCGGATGAACTTGGCAAAGAGGGAATTTTAATGCCACTCATATATTTTCTCGCCTTGGTCTATAGGGATAGCGATCACTGTAAGGCTTTCATTTCGTCTTTCTCTTCCCCCGCACTGCTGTCAGTATTAAAATCGACATGTGAAAGGAAAGGAAACGAGATCAGACACTATGTGTTTAAAGATGCACATAAATAGGTGATAGATGTAATCAGTGTTCCACTGGATTTTTCGACACATCTACATTCACTTGGTACCGGCTGAGAAGGAGTGGGGGACACAAAGTAGTATATATCCCTTGGGACTTTTCAGGAGATGGTCCTAAGAGCAGATAAAAATCCATTCAATTACGAGTATGTAATCTCGTGGGCAGATACCGATGCACTCGGAATAATGCACTTTTCTAATTACTTCAGGCTCTGTGAGAGGGCAGAACAATTCTATTTCGATTCGAAGAAACTAAGTGAAAATACGACACTGTTCCTGCCAAGGGTACACTCATCGTGTGATTTCTCCTATCCTCTTAGGTTCAAGCAAAAAGCCAGGGTCGAACTTGTTCTGAAAGAAATAGGTAATAGGCATATGTCTTTCGATTTTTCTATAATGAATGAGTCTGAACATAGACTAAGCGCAAGGTGTCAAATAGTAGTTGCATCAGTAAATGAGAAAATGGAGCCAACTAATATTGGAGAAGAAATTGTTCGTAAATTGACCGAGGGTTAAAAACAGCCGCCATTATCCTCTTTATTTTATTGACAAACCCAATTGATATTATCCCACTTTCTCCGATGAAACAATCAGATGGTCAGAGGAAGTGAGATGGCAGCTGGCCCACTAGCAGGCTCTACGTCCCCACCGCCAGGCGTTACGGATCAGCATGCATCTCCATCTGGAATATCCAACTTGGATAGCAGAATTCGTGAACTTGAGAATAAGGAAAATGTATGAAAGGGAAAAGAAGAAGTGGATCTTGGGGGCAAATTATCTGCTCCCTATCTCCTGTACGCTTGGTGTTGGATACTTTATGCCAATCATATTACTCCATCCCAGTTTCCCGTACTCTTTACTCTTTTTTTCTCTTTGATTTCTGTTCCTGGCGATTGGAATTTACGGTCTGGCGTATTACAAGAATGGAATCGTCCGAGGAATTGTCAAACGCGTTTGATTGATGTTGTAAATAGGATTCGCTACCTGTTTTCACGAAAAATGCTGATTCATTGGTTTACTTCACAGTATAGGACGAAATTAATTCAAGATGGATAATGCAAGGCGGCACTTAAAGTAGTCTGGGCACAGAAAGTTGCCACGATTCAGATTCTTAATCCTATGAAGGAAACGTAATATCTTGGATGTTGATATTTAAGTGAGTGGAGACTGATGACGAGGGCAAAACTGACGACCGTGATGGTCTTTCTCGCAATCATCCTCTTTGCCTGGGGATGGACTATTGTCCTGACTGCCAGAGCAGAATTTCTTGCTGGACTCTACTTCAGGAACACCATGGGAACGCTGTACTGGAGCATCTATCTGTCGATTGCAGTGTCAGCAATGCTGATCAGCTACACAATCGTAGCAATCAGAAGTTTGAGGCGCGACCAGCGGGATTTTAAACTCATTCCCGGAACAATTTCGCTATGGATAACATGGCTGCTGGGGGCTTTCATCTCCTCACTACCTTATCATATGCCTTCCGTCCCGGTCAACGGCAGTCCTCTTCCGGAACCGGGTTTCGTTGTCATTTCCTGGGCTGTCCTGGTCACGCTGAATCTGTTAATTTCCTTAGTGCTCTTGTTAATTGGATCTAACTCTAATCAAAGACAAAATAACATAGCTAGTGTGTAAAGTTTCGAAAATAGCACAAAACCTCTACCATAACGGAGCACCAACGCCTTGTCGGCCTTCACTAATTTGACTTGAATGTTTTCTCACTTTAGAACGTGCTCTAACTTTGTATGAGAACAATTACAATTAGAGTTGCAATAGCGTTTCTTTGGAAACGATATTTTGGTCTCATTGACTCCACCACGAATTTTCTTATGATTCTTGTATCGCAGCCTCTCACTTCAGCAGCCTATTCATTGAGGGGGGTCTGATAACACTGGGAGCCATCCTCTCGATCGTAGGAATGATTGTGACGACAATAGGGGCAGTACAGAAGTCGAGAATTTATCCTCAAGGGCCCCAGTAAAATCTTCATTCTTTGTTGAGCCTTGGTCAAGTAACAGCCCCATGGGCACAGCAAGATTCACTCTTGAGGAACTCCGTGTAACCCTATGTCTGTGTGATCCTCTTTTCGGTTAGTATTGAATTGGCCCCCATGTAGAAGAATATCGCACCAATCAAGCTGAAGAAAGGTATGAATATTCCGACAACGTACATTATTCCGGCAGTACCGAAAGAGCTTTTATTAAAGTAATCTCTGAGCCGAAATGCTCCCACTACAAGTCCGAGTATTTCCCCAACAAGGCCCATTATCCCTCCAACAAGCATGATCACAGCACCGCCGAGGATAAGCAGGATCGAATTACTCAGGGATAGACCTATAATCAGTATCACCCCAGCAATTATAAGGACAAGAGCAGTGAAGTACAGATTTATTCCAGTATACGCGGAATTAAATCTCTCAGAAATACTCTTGAGGTGCCTGTAAGCAGACCTAAGGAACACTAATGAAACAATCTCAATGATGATAGCCGGCACAGAAGCAGGAAGGACGTAATAGGTTGAAGATAAAGAAGAGGTCAACGGTTGTGACGAATAAATGCCCTTAGACAGATCAGTCAAAAGGAAGTAGACCTCGATGGCAAGTCCTACGGTGCCCAACAGAAAACCAACTATGGCCAATATTGAAAACCTCTTTACGTCTTGGAGAGCAGTCATTTCTTCCTGATTCAGCTGCTTTATTGCAGGTGGGGCAGACGCATAAAAATTGCTCACAGCCTATTATGAACGTATGATTATTATATTTTTCTCGTACTGAACTACATTTTTGGTAATACATGTTCTATTATTAATTATCTATTTTTTATAGGAGAGTAGAGGGGTACCATTAAATAATTAATCGGGTAGTTACTGGGCTCCCAAAAACAGTTCTTTTACCTGTTTTTACTAAACTCATGTAAACACATTTCTTCGGTGACCAATTTTTACGACTAGAACGACCAATTTGTTATCCTTCATTTGACATATAGCTCTGTAATTCCCGATTCTTAAACTTCTCATTCCTCTTAAAACCGCGGTAAGTGGTTTGCCTAATTCATGTTCCTTCTCTAACCGATATAGTCCGTTTGTGATTCTTCTTTTTACTGAGTTGTCACATTTTCGAAGAAACTCCTCTGCCTCTGCAGTAAGAATCACCTCATAGCGCAAACTTAGTGCAACTCCTTCTTGATACCTCTAAGCGACCTAATTCGTCCTTCTTCGTAATCCTTAATTCCACGAGCTATTCCTTTCATCATTTCTGGGTCAGACAGAATTTCAAGTGTTTCTATCATTGACTCTCTACTTGCAATGTCTGGAGATGAAGAAGCGATCAATCTTGAGATAAGCTCGTTGTAAGATTCTCCGTAATGTACTTTAAGTTCATCGAGTCTCGCCTTGACCTTCTCGTCTATTTGTATGTTCGTAACCATAGGTAGCTATAGGTATCAATAGTTGTGAAACTTTCTGAAAATTAACAATCCCGCTAATTATGAACGAGAATGATTACATCCATTCTCTCCTTTCTACAAACTTGCGTCTGCAATTGGGACACTTAAGGTTTCTCTCGCTTCTCATATGAATGGTGCTTACCCCACGTACCTTTGTTGCGTCATTCTTGATTGAATGGTGGGAGCTTCTGTCAATGGCAGGATTGAACTCCACTCCGAAAGTCTTTTCGAATGTTGGACATGTAATATTAACAACCTCGGTTTCCCTGATTTTGTTCACCATTCCATTCATTCTTTCACATATCATTTATGTACAGGATTAGGACAAGAATTTTATATGCTGAAGCAAGGAAGCACAATATTCGCTTAAGACATTAAGCAAATCCCGAACGTCACATTCTAACTTTAGTTGGCTTTCGTGATTATATAAACACAATCCAGAAAAAGAGGCAGGTCACTTGTAGATGTTCCTTCTATGACCCAGTGATCTGATAACTATAACTCTTCTATTTTCTTCAATGCCCGCAATCACTCTGTAGTCGCCGACCCGTAACTTGTACTCGGTCCTCCCGACCAACCTCACAAAGAACCTGTGAGGATCACTTCTTGTGCTTTCTATTTTCTGGACAATCCTCTTGGCTACAGGAATGTCCAAGCCTCGAAGCTGAAAAATAGATTCCTCCGAATATTCAACCTCAAAGTCTGTCACTTGATTCCCAACTGTTTCTTCACTTCTTCTGCGGTGTGAATCTTCTTCTCTTTCACATCAAGTAGACCTCTAAGTAGGGAAGCCCTAAAATCCTCAGTGTAAACTCCTTCTTCATCCCCCTCAGGAATTAGTGACATGAGTGCGTTAAGCAACTCATCGTATGTCATTCTTTTGTATGCTCTTAGTCCATTCAGTTTCTCTCTTGTGGATCGGCTAATTTGTATTGTTGTGTAATCCATGTATATGCCTTGTATAGCTGATGTATAACTACAATATAATTTTTGTCTTTCAGTCAATTCGGGTACGGGTGTCAAGCGATGTTTAGGCATTATAAGATAATGGAGAGTTTCCTTTTGTTCGTGTACAGCGGAAAGTGTTCCCTCAAAACACTAAGCAAATCCCGACCGGTCCATTCTACCATTAGCCTTTAACCTTTCAGGATTGATCATTTGAGATTAGTCTGAGTGCTATTATGTGTAATGTATTTCTTTGAATAATGGTTATATATGACTGTAGCATTTATGTACTATGAGCCAAACTACCATACAAGTTTCCAAAGAGACGAGGGAGAGACTCAAGAAACTTGGAAGAAAGGGGCAGACCTATGATGAAGTCATAGAAAACCTCATAGAAATTAACAGGAAAGCCATGTTCTTCAACGAACTTGACAGAATAGCTGACACAGAGGAGTTCGTCCCTCTTGACGAGATATAGTGTTCTCGTCTCAACTACAGCTTCAAAGGAATTCAGAGCCCTACAGAAGAAGGAACAAGATGGAATAAGGGAGAAATTGAATGAGCTTGCGGAAGATCCCTACGACAGATCCAACAGGCTCGACACCAAGAAACTTTCTGGGACCAAACACACATACTTCAGACTGAGGGTAGGGGATTACCGGGTCATATATTACCTCCAAGAGGAGACCATTAGGGTGGTAAGAATTGCAATACGCTCTGATGCATACTCATGGTTGGATTAACGTCAGAAAAATGAACCATTAACTGTGCTCCCTTAAAACTTTGATCAAATCCCTACCGGTCCATAAAGGGTTCAAATCTCAACATTTAAAGAAATTATAGTTATCCATTTACTTATCTTGGAGCTTTTGCTCAGAGATTAATTTCTTCTCGTTTATAAGTGTGGTCTGCTTCCTTATATTTTGATTGGTTTCCGCCAAAAAGGGGATCGTATCCCAATGATTCTTTGTAAATTTCTTTCAGAGCCTCTTCTAGCAGATTCGCCGTGCTGTTCCATGACCATTACATGAATAAGGGTTGTTCTTACTTGATTCGGTAAAGTACGTTAGTCGTTTCGTATCTTATACAGTGGGAGGTAGACTGAAGACTAAAATCAAAAGAACCCGAACGCCGCTTAAGATTTTGTATGGTGAGTATTCGAACCCAATTGAGTACAAAAATACTCGATTGAATTCTGTTTATCCTCCGGTCTAATAGTCGAACCTCTTCTCGTATTCTTTATGAGGAAACCATTCTAGCAGGATTGCCAAGATTTCTATTTCGTTTCCAGCAATCGAATAAACCAACCTCCAAGCATTTGGAAGATTGTATTTCCAAAGATTATTGATCCCATACTTCTTTACATAGACCTTCGGTATTTGTTTTTTCGGTATTTGTATCCCACAAAATGGGTTTGATTTAAGATCATCTGTTGCTCTCTCTAGAAACTTGTAGAGAATGGGATTTTCCTTCCTCGTCTTGAGATAAGCATTCTGGACTTCTTCGTCTGCAAAGACTACTTTGACTTCCTTATTACTGCTTATTTTAACACCAACTTGCTATTGTTATACTTCTTCACTAATTTGGGATTCCATATCCATATTATCTTGCCATCTTTCTGGACGATCTTTCCCGATTCCTCCAGATAAGATATGATTAGGTTAAATGTTTGATACATTACTTTTTTCTCTAACGAGAGCCACAGTTGTCTCTTCGAAGGATACTCCTTGCCTCTCTCCAGAGCTTCTTCCACCATCAGCACAGTATCCAACCGAGGGTAATGTATTATTGACCCATTTTGCATTGTGCTATATATTATTATATAATATATAAACTTATACTAGCACCCTAGATAAAACTGAATAGTGAGACCCAAAGAATCTATCAATAGTGAAATCTGAAAAGGACGAAAAGGAAGGTGCCCGTACTCAATGAGCCTAAAATAATATTCGAAGCCACACTCTAAACCTTGTCTTGCGTTTCAGCATTTCTTCCTGTCCTATTCTGTTTAATTTGGTTAATGTTACGTATTATTATTGTTATACATTTATAAAAGGGTAGGTGGGGATTCGAACCCCAATAGTCGGGATCTGCAGTCCCGTGCATAGCCGCTCTGCCACCTACCCAATCTTGTCGCCATTAGTTTCTGAGTAATTGATTTTACTGAATCTCTTTGCGATCGTTCTAGCGTTTTCTCTCTCATTTCTAACCGAATCCATGAATCTCTGCATAAAATCAAGATTGTGAACTGTAACCAAGTATTGGAATGATGGATCTTCGTTCTTGTATAACTCCCTGAGTTTCGATCTATTATAGAAGGTACAGGTCTCGCATGAGCAACCGTTCTCTATTGGTCCAAAATCGTAGAAATGTTTAGCATTCTTGAGATTGACTGGGCCATTGTTAGTCAGCGCAAAGCCGTGCCTCGCATTTCTTGTGGGGTAGGTAGAATCAAAAACACCGATTCCCGCCTCAGAATACTCCACTATAGAAATCGGGTCCCCCACCCCCATCAGATAGATTGGGAATTCATTAGGAACAAGAGGAAGAGTCTTGTTAAGCACCAAATCTGTTAATTCTTTCGGTTCTCCAATCTTCAATCCTCCAATTGCAAAACCGTCAAACTCCAGCGACGTCATTAGCGTTGCACTTTCTTTCCTCAAATCAGCATCAAATCCACCCTGTATGATGCC
>JAKAUD010000139.1 GCA_021827885.1 Thermoplasmata archaeon
TCATTGTGTCGTATTGACGTGTCAGGATATCTGATATCTTGTTGCGGAAATCCATTCTCTGGTTAGCAATGTGTTCCTGCAGTGTTGCTACCTTTATCCTTGCCTTGTCCTGGTTTTTAGATCCTTTCTGTTTCTTTGCCAGTTGTCTCTGTCTCTTTGCAAGTTTCTTTTCTGATTTCTTCAGGTTCCTTGGATTGCTGATCTGTATACCATCAGACAGTGTGAGGAATTCAGTTATACCGACATCCATGCTTACCGATGTGGATGGTTTTATCTCTCTGGATTCAGGTATTTCATTCGGTGTTTCGGCAAGGATTGAAACGTAATATTTACCGGAATCTGTCTTGGATATTGTGAGGCTTGTTGCTTTCCCTTCAATATCCATGTGCATGATCATCCGTAATGGTGCCTTGAATTTTGGTAATATGAGACGATTGCCATTAATGCTGAAATGTTGAGGTACAGAGAATGATCCACCGTTCCTCTTCTTCCTGAACCGTGGATATCTGGTGATCTTCTTGAAGAATCCATGAAAGGCACTGTCCAGGTGCATCACAACCTGTTGAACACTTTGGGAATTGATTTCATTAAGCCATGGGTATTCCTTCTTCAATGAGGGTAAAAGCAATGCCGTTTCCCTGTATGTCATGCCCTTTCCAGTTTCCGTATACCGACTATTTCGTGTATTGAGGAAATGATTCCACACAAACCTGCATAATCCAATATGCTTCTCAATGAGAATCTTCTGATCCTCATTGGGGTACATCCTGAATCTGTAGGCTTTGTACATGCTATTTGTGTAATTGTATCGTGGTTATTACATGTTGTGTTCGCTCTCATCCAACGACTTCAGTCGTTGGTTTTCACGCTCACCTGCTTATAAAAATCAGGCAAAAAATCATATTCTATAGGATCCTTGATGCCCGCTTCCATGAATCCTCTCAGCCTTAAGAGGCACGAGTCACACTTTCCGCATGCTTTTTTGTTTCCCTCATAGCACGAATGTGTCATTTCATATGGAACACCCAGAGATGTACCTATAGTTATTATCTCAGATTTCCTTAATTTTTGGAGTGGAACTTCAATATGAAATTCCTCATTAATGCCTATCCTCGTCCCGGAATTAAGGGCTCTGGTCATTGCTTCGAAGAATTCAGGCCTGCAATCCGGATACCCTGAATAATCAAGGGCGTTTGCCCCTATGAATATGGTGTTAAATCCAATGGTCTCTGCCAGTGAGGCAGCTATTGTTATGAACATGATATTTCTTGAAGGGACATAAGTATTGGGCAGCTCGTTTTTGTCCCTTTGCAAGTTTCCCTCTTCCACCTTGATGTTGGATGTAAGTGAACTCCCACCTATCTGGGTAAGGTCAATCTTAAAGATTTTCTGTTCTATGGAATAGTGTTTTGCCAGTTTTTTTGACATCTCAAGTTCGATTCGGTGCCTCTGTCCGTAATCGAAGGAAAGTCCAATGATATGATAGTTTCTTTCAAGCGCGATTGCAGCAACGGTAGCTGAATCCAATCCTCCCGAAAGAAGAACGATGCCCTTTTTTTCATGTTCAATGGTCAAAGTGCCCACTCCATTCAGCACCCTGTCCTGGTCCCTCTTGAACGGATAGCCACAAGGTTTTTACATTCTTTTCATCCTTCAATGCATTCATCAGTTTTGTGCCAAGATATACAGACAACTCTTCGCTGGATGTTGTTTGCGTATCAACAAAGGCAACAAATTGTTCCGGTATGGTCATCCGGACCTCGCCATATGAAATGTGGACATAATCATCCTTTATTTCATACTTCGAATATTTCATTCTTGAGGGCAACAGAAGCTTGTGATCCAGGGGGGCAATCAGTTCTCTCATATTCCTTTTGATCACGCCAAAATCCGCAAGGATCCCTTCCTTTACTTCCCCTTCCAAACTCAATTTAATGCCATAATCGTGGCCGTGGAGCCTTGAACACTTATCGTGCTCCGGTATGAAATGGGCAGCTGAGAATCTTAAATTCGTTTGCCATCCGTCTATATGAAGTTTCATGTTTTCATTATTCTATTTTAATTCAAATATCTATTGAATGATTATTTGTCAGCATTCAAACTTGCATTCAACTTAATTATTCACGCCATTGAAAGGAAAATCAAAGGATCAACTTTTATCTTCCTTCATGAGGTCATTCAATTTTGATCCTTTATCCACCTTTATCGATATCAATCCCACGATAATGATGTAAAGCCATGCTATCAGGGAGAAAGCTCTTCCGAAAGAATAATTTGCGAACTGTATGTGTCCTGCAAGTGCTACAGGGGATATTGGAGGCAATGCGACCACACCGGAAAGAAAGTAAACTGCGAGGTTAAACATTGTAAAAAGCACTGAGGGCAAATACCATATTCTCAAACCAAGCAAGAAGACCATTCCTATGACGATAAAGGCAGCCACTTCAATCTCCAGCCAGAATGTTACGTAGGGAAAAGATGATGGAGAGGCATATAGATGTGCAGCAGCATTAAGAAGGGCAAAACTCAGAACCGTAAATCTGAGGAACTTAATCTTTGAGTATCCACCTGTAAGGCTTTGCAAAAATTCATTCATGATATTTCACATTTCGAAGAGAATATCATAGTACAAAACAATTGGCACTCAGATATGAGGTATTATAGCCATGTGTGGGTATTACCCCACACTATAAGCCTTCTGCAACCCAGTGTTTTCAATGAGAAACGATGCGGATAACAATCATTCACCATCATTATTTATCGATTCATAACGATCGCCATAAGACCTATAATCGCTTAATTATCACATTAGTTAAATATTAAACTATTATTGCAACACTTAGAATCTGGTATTAGCAATAATTATCTTTTGCGAAACTTTCCTCACCTAAAATCAAAATTTAGCGAAGAAAATTTAAATAATGACTTAATGCTTCAAGGGAAATGATAGTTTTATATGACCAAGATGGAAGTCATTCTGACATATTGAATAACCTGATGAAACCATTGGGTATTCCATATAAAATTATCAACAAATTTGATGAATCTGCAGTCATCGGGGAAAAGGCAACCAGCCTGATAATATACCTAACAAAAGCCATTGATGACGATCTGAAAGATTTCTTAATGCTCAACACCAGAGATTATCACCTAATTATATTCATGGACAAAGAAATTGAACTGGATGATTACATAAAGTATAGCTCTGAGAATATTGTTCTAAAAACAAAGGATCTGAACGAAATGCGAATCACATTGAGGCTTGCCATGACCGACAGCAAGGTGAGAAGATTAAGGTCAATAGACAGCACCTCTATTTTCCTAGCAAAGAACGGTCTGTACCCAGGAATCATCTACCATACGGAACCTGAGAAAACTAAGCTTTTCCTTTCAATGTTGTTTTCAGATAACATCGACAAAGAAAAGATTCTGGTAATCTCAAGAAGTAATTTTAGAATGGAGATTCCAGAAGTCCTGAACATTGAAAATTTCATCTGGGTTACGGATAGCATCGGGGCAGGAAGAAACAGGCCGGCGAACCTTTCATTCATCATGGAAACAATACAGAAAAAGATCATAGATGATGGGGCTAACCTCATATTCATTGACATTTTCGATCTGCTCATGATTTATCACTCCTTTTTTGAGGTTGCACGCGCATTTGAGCAATTAAAGAGCGCAGTAATTGAAAGAAATCTCTATTTTATAATGGTGCTGGATGAGGATGCAATGGAGAAAATACAATATGGAATGATTACCAGATTTTCAGAGGAATGGCTTAACAAAGCCGTTAACGATCTCAATAAATAGGTGTTCAATGAAAGATAATAAGGTATTAGGGCTATTTTCGGAGTTCTTCAATCAAAAATATGGAAAATCCCTTGTGGTTAAGGGAAAACCAGGTTCGGGGAAGACTACTTTTGCCCTTGAATTCACAGGAATGGTATACAAGGAAAACCCTGTGCATTACCTGTCTTCAAGATTTAGCGATGATCCATTAAAAGACATCTTTGATTTTATAGATGAGGTTTCCTATAGATCTAACAAGGAAACAATAGAATTCAAGGAGAACTTTACATCAGTCAAAACAGATTCCCTGAAGAAACTTGAGGTCATGATTGAAGAAAAGCAGGTCAACTCATCTTCAAGCGGGCTCATATTCAACATTCAGGAAGTGATTCCGGAAATAAATGCCATTTATTCGTTTGTGGAGGACAACGCTGGTACCAACCCCATCATAATTCTCGATTCGATTGAAGCCCTCGCGCAGAAATATGGAATAGATGAAGGCATACTATTTTCCGTTCTTCAGAACGACCTTGTTGAACATTCCGGGGCTGGCCTTGTGGTGATCCTGGAAAATACAGGCAATGCGCAGTTGGAATACTTTGCTGACGGTGTAGTGAGCCTTGACTACAAGATCATGAGCGACTACCTGGTTAGGACGATGAGGATCGAGAAATTCAGGGGACTGGCAATAGGGTCAAACCCAACATTTCTTTACTCTCTTAAGGACGGGAGGTTTAATGTTTTTCCGCAGCCAGAATTTGATTACCCTAAGAAGAGGCTTAAAAAGCCGGAAACCAAGACAATAAAGCAATATGAGGTACCGCTTGGCAACCCTTCATTTTTGCCTCTGACAGGAAACGCAGAAGATGGGGTGGCTCTTGGAACCGTCGTGATTCTTCACAGGAAGAACATTTCTGAAATCATGGATAACGCCGTGAACCTGTTCAAGAATAATCTTATCAAGCAAACGATCTCAGAAGGGCGGGGTGTTATTGATGTCACGTCAAGCAGCTATGAGACGTCAAGAACCCTGGTTTCCGCTGTCGATACCGATCTCCTGAAGCATTATATAACCGCTGAGAGAACAAAGAGATCCAATCCTTACGTGATAAACCTGGAAGGAAAGAGCATGTTTGCCGATTTCCCGAACGAAGTTATTGATTTCTTCATGTCTTCTTCAGTCAGGCCAAACGTTTACATTTTCTCAACGGATTTCCTTTCTTTCACATATGGACCAAATTTCATAGGGGAGCTTATAAACATAATAAACGAAATCAGGATAACGGGAATTGTTGTAATCATAGCTGATAATGAATACTATGAAAAACTCAGCCATTATTCAGGATTGACCATACATTTCTCAGAATCATCCGGTTCCGTACTTGTTTCATCAGGAACAAATAAGCTGTTTGTCATGAACCTGGGGAAGGATAATGAGGGATGGCCAATAATAAATTTGACTGAAATAAACTGAAATTTTGAGAGTCCACGGCCTTCAGATAATATATTGGTTTTCATTGGGGCAGCTTGATGAAAGGTAAAACTTAATTTCTTGCGTTAACTCTTCTTTCATGTATCCAAAAAACCGGATCAGGAGATTGCGCATAAGCGAGAATATGAGAAATCTTGTTGCAGAAAGCTCCATAGATATAGGGCATATGGTAATGCCAGTTTTTATAGACGAATCATTGAACGAAAAGAAGAAAATCGAATCTATGACAGGAATATACCAGCACTCTCTGAATTCCGCGGAAGAATATGCAACAATGCTGAAAAGGATTGGTGTCAAATGGGTTCTCCTTTTCGGTATTCCAAAATCCAAGGACGCGGAAGCCACGGAAGCGTATAATGGTAACGGGATAATACAGAGGGCAGTGCCGATATTCAGGGGAAAAGGCATAGGCGTTATTACAGATCTGTGCATGTGCGAATACACGAGCCATGGGCATTGCGGGATATTGAAGGGCTCCTATGTTGATAATGATTCCACCATAAACGTGTACGGAAAGATAGCAGTTTCTCAAGCAGAGAGCGGAGCGGACATAATTGCCCCATCGGGAATGATGGATGGGCAGGTGGGAAAGATAAGAGAGTACCTGGACAGTTCCGGTTTTGAGAACATTCCTATCATGGCTTACAGTGCAAAATATAGCTCAAGCCTCTACGGCCCGTTCAGGGATGCGGCCAGGTCTGCGCCGTCGTTTGGCGACAGAAAAACATACCAGATGAATCCCCCCAATGCCAGGGAGGCCATGAGGGAAATAGAGCTTGACATAGAGGAAGGAGCAGATATAATAATGGTAAAACCCGCATCATTCTACCAGGATATAATCAGGATGGCAAGAGACAGGTTTGATCTCCCAATTGCTGCATACAGTGTAAGCGGGGAGTACCAGATGATAAGGAATGCTATAGACAGGAAGTTCCTGAGTGAATCCGCGATTGAAGAAAATACCATGGGCATATTCAGGGCAGGAGCGGACATTGTGATAAGCTACTTCACTGAACAAATTGCATCACTAAAGAGTGTGAACGATCAAGTCATAAAATTTAAATCATAAGGAATTCTGTAGATGGGAAGGTTCAATGAAATTAAGCTACATTCTTGAAATGAAAGAACCTCAGAATGGATTTTTCCAGGTCACAATGGACGTGGAAGGGGTTTCTGAAGACTCAGTGCTTGTTACAATGCCCACATGGACTCCAGGTTCATACAGCATCCTTGACTTTGCCCGGCATGTCAGATTATTGAGGGCCAGAAGCAGGGAAAATGAATCTATAGACATTCAGAGAAAAGACAAATCATCATGGAAAATACTGAACGGAAACCACAAGAACTTCATAATTTCATACGAGGTTTATGCCGGTGAGCTCACTGTCCATACCAGCCATCTTGATTCAACGCATGGGTATCTTAACGGAACCAGTGTTTTCATGTATATTGAAGGATACAAGGACCAATCCCTTGAGGTTATGGTCAAGCCCTACGGAGAATGGAAAATATCTACAGGACTTGAAAAGACCGGAGAAAACAAATATCGGGCAACAAACTATGACATCTTTGTAGATTCCCCCATGGAGATAGGATCACATCGTTCGCTGACATTCACCGTAGACGGAAAGGAGCATGAAATTGCCCTTTATGGAAGGGGAAACGAGGATCCGGATCAGATAGTCCAGGATACAAAGAAGATAGTGGAAAGCTATAAGTCACAATTCGGCAGCCTGCCTTATAAGAAATACGTTTTCATCATTCACATCCTTGACAACCAGAGAGGGGGACTGGAACATCTCAATTCAACAACAATACAAACCGACAGGTTCCAGTTCTCACCAAGAAAGAAATACATTGAATTCCTTTCAACAGTTTCACACGAGTTTTTCCATCTATGGAACGTCAAGAGAATAAGGCCCATAGAATTGATTCCCTTCAACTATAAGGAGGAGAATTACACAACACTGCTGTGGGTTTCTGAAGGCATTACAGCATACTATGAGTGGGTACATCTTTTCAGGGCCGGAATAATAAAGGAAGAGGAGTATTTCAAGCATCTTCTTGAATATATCCGCTTTTATGAATTTCTTCCGGGAAGCAAGTATGAATCAGCATCAGATTCATCATTCGATGCATGGACGAAGCTGTACCGGCCGTCTCCAAACAATATAAACAGCTACGTATCATATTACCTGAAAGGGGAAATTCTGGGTTTCATGATCGGTGCTAGGATAATTGAGCATACCAACGGGCAGAAAAACCTGGAAGACTTGTTCAGGCTGCTCTTTGACAAGTATAACCGCGACGGCAGGGGCTTTACCGAAAAGGATCTCCTCTCAAGCCTTCATGAGGTATCAGGACTGGACTTCTCACCTTTCTTCTCAAAATATGTCAGGGGCGTGGAAACTATTGATTTCGACGTAGAACTGAAGAGGATCGGCTTAAAGATCGTAAGATCGTACGGCAAGAATGAAGATGATGAGGTAAAGGACAAAGGATTCCTGGGTTTGATTTGCAGCGTTAACAACTCGAAGATTTCAGTGGAGGGTGTCATAGAGAATTCACCTGCCCAGAAGGCTGGAATATATCCCGGAGATGAAATCATAGCCATAAACAGGTTCCGCTTCACAGAGAGATTCCTTAAATCCATAAGGTCTGACATCAATGCAAGGAAAGTTGACAACCTGATTGAAATGAAGCCGGGAGAGAAGGTATCTATACACACTTTCAGGGCGGGCATTCTGATGAATTCAGAAGTCATACTTGCAAGGGCACCATATGACAATTATGAAGCCATCAGTGATCCGGAAGGCGACCAAAATCGTTCAAAGTACAGGGAGAAACTCATAAGGGGGTAGCCAGGCATAATCGAAGAAAAGATGTCGGATCAGAAATAGAGGAAATTACCTGATCCATTCGAATGCAGCCCTGCATAACGCATCAGGAGAACAGCGAAATAGTTATATTGCACAAATTGTTTGTATGTATCATGGAAGACTACAGAAAGCAGATAATAGAGTATTCTTACGGTTTCCTGAGGGAAGCAGGTTTCTCTGTATCAGCTTGTGATCTGGAGGGCCTTTCTTCGTTCGACCTTATTGCAAGGCGGGATGACGAATCCTATGTAATAAAGATTCTATACAATGTTGATCCGTTCAGAATTGAGAATGCGGTGGAAATATCCAGAATCGGTAAAATGCTGGGTGCAGCCGCACTTCTGATTGGGGAAAGGGCAGGCAATGGTTTTCTGGAGGAGGGGGTTGTCTACTTCAGGCACTCCATACCAATTATGTCTCCCGACACATTCTATAAATATATAAATGGCGAGAAGCCACTGGTGTATGCCGGCCCAGGTGGTTATTATGTTGCGCTTGACGGCAAGAAGATGCAGGAGGCAAGGGCCAGGGCACGTTTGTCAATAGGCAATGTTTCAATGGTTATAGGAACTTCAAGGAGGTCAGTTTCCCTGTACGAATCCGGCAATTCAGCAACTCTGGAAATCTTCAACAAGCTTAAGAAAATACTCAAGGAAGATATCAGCAGGAGAATTGACATCAGCGATTACGGGATCAAGGCTGACGACAGCCAGGAAATGCCTCAGGATGAATTTATGCTGTCCATTTACAACATAATGAAGGGGTTTGGGATGGATATGAACCTCATAAGGAAGGCTCCGTTCAACGCATTGGCAAAGGGGCACCTTCTTGAAAGCCTCTTCCTGATGGGTTTATTTGAGGACCTGAATCAAAACAGGGAAAGGATCCAGTCGATAAAGAATATCTCGGAGGTTATGGAAAAGGATCCTCTGCTTATCAGCCGCCACGATACAAGCCGGGAAATAGTTGGCGGATGTTCAGTCATAACAATGAAGAAGCTCCATGAGATTTCTGACCAGGACGAATTCTTAAAGATTGCAGGCAGGAATAGGCTCTATTCATGAAGTCAGTTACTCTTAACAATGAAGATGGAAGAACAATTCTCCTTCTTGGTGGCATTAAAGGGCTCATTTCAGATGGCGAAGCGCTGAAGGAAGGCCTTTATGCATTCATGCCAGAAATCCTGTTGATAGGAATCAGCCAGGGAGAAGTTGAAGGGCTCGCAAAATTCATTGAGGATCCCTTTGAGCTTGACCTGAATGATTATGAAATAATTTACGGGACATTGCTCTCAAGGTTTGGCGAGGTAATGGTTCCTCCCCCCATTTACATAGAAGCCATAAGGTATTCCGCCAACAGGGACGTTCCCGCCAAAGGTTTGGACGCAGCCGAGGATGATTTTGGGCAGATGTATTCGGAAACCTTCACCACAGGAAACATGGTCAGCTACATTCTCCGCAAGAAGCGGATAATGAAGAAGTCCTTCACGGAGGACAATCCCGAGGATTTTGTCTTATCATGGAAGAATGAGATGGACAAGAACAAGGGAAACAAGAAGATGGATGATTACCGCATACAGACGATTAATGCTTCGCTTGCCAGCAATATTCCGGAGTTGAACGTTGGAAGGATAGCGGTAATAATTGAATACGAATTTTACCAGCAGGCTCTGGGAAAACTCCTGGAAATGGGCTATTTTATTTCAAACTCTTGAATACAATGTATATTTCCCTGCTTGCCTGCCTTGAGGATACTGGTTTTGTTATTGTGGCTTTCCTGAAATAACCAGACCACTTTGCCATGAAGGATTGCGTCAGGTCTCCCTGAAATTGCTTGAGGATTACGGTACCTCCCCTGGAAAGAAATGGCATTCCCATTTCCATAATCTTTGAGCAGATCAGAAATGATGAGGAATGATCCACGTCCGTGTTCCCTGAGGTGTTTACCATGGCATCTGAAATTATCAGGTCAAATTCATGAACGCCATTTTCATTCATGGCCACACCTATATTTTCCCATGTGCTGTCTCTTGAAATATCGCCTCTAATGAAGGTGTAAGGCGTTTCAACATTTTCCTTCTTAATATCAACCGCAACGTGGAAGTTTGGATTATTCATGGAAATGACTTCAGACCAGCCTCCCGGGTTTGATCCTATTTCCAGCACATTTTTCCCTTCTGCCGAAAGATAGAACTTGTTCAGTATCTCAATAAGCTTGAAGGCTGCCCTGCTGCTGAACTTATCTTCCTTTGCCTTCCAGTAGTATGAATCCCGGCGATCTGCCATCTATTCTCCGATAAATTTCCGGTATTCATCCGGACTCATAAGCGGAACAGCATTCCCCTGTTTTCTGATCCTGGCCATCCAGCTTTCATAAGGTTTCTGGTTAAGCATCTCCGGTTTGCTTTCCAGCTCAGAGTTTACGTCAACAATTTCGCCATCAATGGGTGAGAAAACGTCCTCTGCCGATTTAACGGATTCAACTGTCAGGAGAACATCACCCTTCTTCAATTTTGCCCCTTTCTTTGGCAGGTCAACGTAAACAATATCGGTCAACTGACCCTGGGCATAATCTGTGATTCCAACAACAAAAACGTCGCCTTCCTCCTTCACCCATTCATGTGTTTTGGTGTAGCCTAAGTTCTCAGGAATTTCGTGCATGCTTGCAGTAAGATAAAAAGAGTATATATAATATAGCAGATTATGTTGAATGAGGGGATTTATTGCTGTTCCTCTTGAAGCCAGGGATAATTTTATTCCATTGCTTGAGTCAATCAAGAATGAATACGGAAAGACAGCTAAACCTGTTCCCATGGACCAGATTCACATAACAATAAAATTTTTCAATGAAATAAGCGGAACCGAGGCATCAGCAATATCTGAAATCATCGAAAAATTCCAGTTTGGCGAATTCCGGATAAGGGCTGAATCCGTTGGGCAGTTCCCTGGGAGAGGCTTGGCTAACGTTCTCTTCGTGAAAATATATTCTCCGGATATCTACATGCTTGAAAAAAAACTCAGTTCTGCTTTGGTGGAGATTGGTATCCCTGAAGAAAAGAAACCCTTTGTTCCGCACATTACCATCTCAAGGTTCAGGAAACCAACCGACATCCATAACATCATCGTAAGGTTTGGAAAGGAGAAGTTTGCAGACGAAACCTGCAGAAAGCTCATTTTCTTCAGGAGCGAACTGACCTCAGGAGGCCCACATTATGAAATCCTCAAGGAGGCTCAGTTGAAATAAGTTGTCTTATCGTGGCTCTCTTCCTTCTTCTTTGGGCTCAGGAGTTCCTCATCATCAAACTCTATTGCAATGAGCCCTGAAACGGGTATCAATCTCAGAAGGTTTTTTCCATTTTCAGAAACCCTGAAACATATGGCGCCTTCCTCCCCAAGAATAGTATAGCCCACAAATTCTCCAACAGTTGTCATTGGATCCTCCCTGCCGCTTTGAGATATAACTGTGTACTTTCCACCTTTTTTAATTTCAATCATGTCCATTTTGCTCAGTGCCTCCAAGATAGCATATATCTTAGATTCCGTGATTTTCAACAAATATCGCATATCATAATCTTCTAAAAATGTTTTCCATTGATATGTGGAATTTAAACAAAAGTATTAAAATAATCTTATATTTTTTGAAAAAATACATGAAATCCAATTCTAAAATCGTGAACTCTGGTGAGATTTCATTATCTTTAAAAGAATTTTTAGGTCAGGTGGATTCCTGGATCTTTCTGTATAGGAGTGAGTTCGTGCCGATTGAGTCTCTTGAACGTTAACGCATTTTCCTATAATTTTTTGTGACAGGCATGGATTTCATCATGAAACAGGTCTTGTAAATCTATTTGCACTTGCATCCTAAACTCAGAGCTCAATTAGGGAACAATTGAATTATTTTTCAGTGAATACCACAAGATCTTTATACTTTGATGTGTCATCAATATACCAAACATGACAAGGGAAATAAAACCGATTGGAGGATACGAGTATGTTTACGAAAGTTCGA
>JAKAUD010000089.1 GCA_021827885.1 Thermoplasmata archaeon
GAAGCTTAAGTTTGTCATTGCAAAAATAGCAGAGGCCAATTCAAAAGAACTGATAGAAGGAATGGAGCTATTCTGAACAAAGTCCCGTGATTGACACACTATATTTAAATATTGTGTTGCATTAGTTATATATTAGAATATAACAATCAAAAAAGTGAGTTAAATGATAGAATCATCGTATGATCATGAAAAGTACCGCCAGGCTGCCATGAAAGCCTGGAGTACCATTCGTAAAAACAAGATAGAAAAAATAAAAGCAGAGACTGAGAGCCTTGACGATTTTATTTTCAACATTGATTCCAGGAAGATCTCATACGGCGAATACCATATCAACCCTCCACTGATAAAGCAATCAAAGCTTACCTGGGTTGAAAAGGGCGGGATAGGCAAGGAGCTTTCAGATGGATGGGCCCTCAACTATGCCATAGGGTGCACACATGCATGCAGGTTCTGCTATGTCGATTCTATCCATAAAAGGTATGGTGAAAGAGGGGCAGGACCGCTTGTGAACAAAGCATGGGGAAACTATTTGTACACTCCATCTAACATTGATGAAGCCATAGAAAAAACCAAGTGGGAAAAGTGGAAGGGCATAGAGGTCATGATGTCCTCAACACATGATCCATATATACCGAGTCTTACAAAAACCACAAGGAAGATACTTGAAAATGCACTTCCCGCAGGTGTTAAGGTATGTATTCAAACCCGTTCCCCACTGGCCATAAAGGATTTTGATCTATTAGAGGAATACCGGGAACAGGTTAGGGTGCAGGTGTCCATCGCCACGATGAGCCATGATCTTAGTAGGATCATTGAGCCGAGGGTTGCAACCCCTGAAGCAAGATTTGCAATACTTGAAGAGGCGAAGAACCGTGGCCTGAATACTGGCATAATAATAGCCCCCATCATGCCTCCGCTTAGAATCAGGGGAATGCCCTCATCTGATCTTGAGGAAATAGCACAGAGGCTTGCTGTGTTGAAGCCAAACAACATTTACGGGGAATGCCTCCATATAAGGGGTTCAAACATCAGCGAACTTGAGGCCATGCTTGAAGAAAAGATAATTCTTGGAGATTTCGACGTCGCAATGGAAAATGCATTTCACAGGATCCTTGGGAAGTACGGATTAAAGGGAAGATGGTGGAAAGAACATAAACCATCAAGGAAGGCTTAGATATCCCCTATCAGGAAACGTCTGACCTTTTCTTTTATCTATTGAGGCGATAATTTTATTTTCCTTTTCCAAATTTTCTAAAATTATCGTATTATATTTCCACTTAGTTCTGCATTGGATAAAATTTTTCACTTGAATAATGGGCACCTGGCTCAATCCCCTAGCTTTTTCCTCTTCAAGATATTTTAAAACTTCCCTTTCAGCTTCTTCGGCCCATGATGGTTCCAATCCGTAATCTATCAGTGTACTTTGTAAAGGAACAAAATTGAAATCACTGAACTTGTAATCCCCATTGCTCGATACATTGAACATTGCTGACTTCATTGCCTGAAATCCTTTGCAGTGTTTGGTTAGATAAATGAGATAATATTCTAAACGATTGTTTGAATTTAGTGCCTTAAAAGATAGATTGTACAGTTCTATAGAAGGGACAAATACCTTGATCTTGTTTATTAAATTTTCCAAAAAAATTTGCAAAATAACCTGTTCTCTCTTAATATTGTCTTCAGCATCTTTTATGATCTTCATCTGTTCTGAGGAAAACAACTTTCCAATTGACCGTTCATGTGTGGGGTCCCAAACGAATCTGCTAAGGTATCCAGCTACGAAAGTGATAAAAAGTTCAGCTTTATTATATTTCATAAAAGACGCAAGCACATCATAATTCAAATCGGACCATCCAAAGGGATCAACGAAACAAAGACAAGGAATCAAAGAATTTCCGTCTTTTTCAATATCAGACATTATACTTCCTATTTCAGTATTAAAATCTCCGTTGACGACTTGGTGTGTAATCCAGTTTGGTAAATTTCCAACCTTTTTTGAAATTGCTTTTTCCAAATTTTTGCATCTATCATTCCTTTTTTCAACAAACAAGCATAAAAATTGGGATTTGAAATTATCCTTCAACTGATGGTGATTTAAAGCTTTTAAAACAACGATCGGAGAACCATCTTCCCCGCCAGTATATTCACCAGGTCCTGCAAATCCATCAATGTAACCTATTTTGGGATTGAAGCCCTTTTGGCTTAATATTGGTGCCCATGCTTCGATATATTTCTTAAGTATGAGATGCTTAGCTGCAGTATGAGGGGGACATTCCCAAATCATATCTTCTATTGACATTTTTATTCGCCTTATGTAATTCTCCTTTTTTTATTGATTCTTATTTACATTCATTTCATTTTTTCCAATTTTCATTTGTAATTATGTTCTGCTCAAATATATTTTACTCCTTTAAAATATCTTCTATTTCCTTGATCTTCATTGCAACATTCTTACCCTTTTCCGTCAAAGATATCATGTTTCTTGGAGGGTATTTTGTATTGTCTATCCTTGTTTTTATCAGCTTTAATTTTTTGGCCATGTCAATGGAATCATACAGCTGGTGGATCGGAATCTGTTTATCGTCCCTGATCTGGGTAATCATGCTTTCCCCGTTGTCATTCAGGTAATCTATGAGCCTGAGGAAGCCTGACTGAGTTTCAATTTCCCTTAGGATGTCCACACTGACACAGGGAATAAGGGCATATAATATTATTGTGCAATAGGAAACCATTTATATGCATTATGATTGCGTGATAGACAATCATATGAAATCAACGTTTCCCTACTATGGTGGAAGATACAACCAGATAAAGAAAATAATTGAACTGCTGGAACCTGTGAAGGAGAATTTTGATGTCATAGTGGATGTATTCGGAGGCTCGGGAAAGGTCATTCTCAACATACCAGAAGAATGGCACAAGATCAAGGTATACAATGATCTCAACAAGGATCTGTACACTACATTCAAGGTTCTGCAGGATGGCAGGAAGAGGAGGCTGCTTGAAAGAAAACTGGCCAATTGTTTTCCTCATGAGACTATATTCAAGGAGTTAAAAATGTCATCCCCAAGGAACGATGTTGATGTTGCTTTCAAGGTCATTTACATGCACACATTCTCCTTTGCGGGGAATGGCGATGCATTCAAGAGGTTTTACAAGAGGGCAAATGTTCCGCCCATGAGGATCGAGAACTTTCTCCTGGTGAAGAAGTGGATCGTTGAGAACATGGATTTCCGTTCACTCATGGAAAGATACAACAGGCCAAGGGTGCTCCTATACCTTGATCCGCCATACCTGAGAGGTGGAAAGATATACAAGCACAGTTTCAAGCTCGAAGACTTCAAGGATCTGAAGGGATTGATGGACAAGCATACAGGAACATACCTGATGAACCTTTCCATGAGGGATCTGGAGATGATCGACATATTCGGTGGACCTGATCTTGTCACCGAGCACCACAGACCTACCACCCTTCATAATTCAGAGGGGAATAACAGGTGGGAGTGCGGGTATTGGTGGAGATTCTTATTGTAAAGAGTAATTTAGAGATCTTATCTAAGACAGTGACATATGAGAGCTTATGAATACAACCATTTCTTTAGCTGATGCAATTGCTCCCCAATTTTTCCTTCAGTGTGCTGTGGAACATTCTTCCCAAGAACTAAACGATACAACTCGCTACCAAACACCATAATATCGCTATAACTGCTGAAAAGGGTTTTGATTTCCCTAGAATATTTCATTCTGAAGTTTTTGGCCTTTTCTTCCGTAATTTTCTCATCATAATAGCTAATTTCATAACTCTGATTGATCAGCCCATGCTTTGCAGACACTATTCGTATATCTAAGCCATCATTTTCCTTGAGATATTTCCTTACCACCCTGAATGCCTGACCATCATAGACTTTCAGTGAAGGCCCTGAGCCATTCTTTTTCCTCTGTGAACAGGAAAGAATAAGAAGCCGATTTTTTTCAATAAGTGGAAAAACTTCATTTCTCAGATAATTTTGGGTTTGCAAAAATCTATCGCCATTTTTCCGGCTTTGCTCTATATTATACCTGAATATCCAGCCCTTGTAATCTGCAGCCCATACGTCCAGTTCTTTGAACATGCCAATTCGAGAACGATTGAATGCCCCTAAAGGAAAAAGTTTCTCCTTTGGATGGTTATTTCTAATGACTTTGAGAATCTCAGCCAGAAAATCTTCCTTTTGAACCTTCACCATTCTCTTATGTTTTTGTATCTTTGTAAGCAACCCCCCTATTGCTACTATTGTGTATCCAAGGCTTAGTTGCTCTTCATAACTTTTCAAATACTCTTTAATAGTATTGACTCGAGATGCACCGATCAAAACAAAATGTTTGTCATATCCAAATTCTTGATAGATCTTTATCGCCTCTTTTGCACTGATAAAGGTTCTAGTGGGGCATCTATAGTAATCTTTTATGATTCCGTGTGTAACCCCCATCTTGACATATTCTTCAAACAATCTCTCATAAGATATTTCTTTTCCTTGATATATTCCTGAATCACCAATTTTGTATTTAGCAAGAGGAAAACTGTTGAATTTTCTTTTAAAATTATCTGTGGTGAACGCATGGGAAAGTATTCCGAATTTCCCATTGTAATCATTTATGCCTGAAAGTATGTCCAAGGAAACTGGGCGGTCTGCGACAAATAGTGGAGTTAAGTTCACATGGACCAGAGAATCTGAGAGTATAAAAATGTTTTCAGACCTCGTTTAAGGGGCTGAAGAGTTTAACCACTGCCTCACTCTTTGTTCAGCATCTTCTGAGTGGATAGGAATGGGGACGGAATCTAAGCCTGCGGATTCATGGCTTATGTATAACCAGTCACCCTTTCTAAATTTGAATGTCTGAGTAAACATGTCCTGTGATACTGCAAACGCCTCACCGACTCTCTCTCGATCGGTCTCTCTTGGAAGTTTACTGACAAAGTATGTGTGTAATTGCCCCATGATATTCGTGTCTAGATATGTAGATCTTTGTGTTGCTATCGTAAGACCTAAGCCAAATTTTCTCCCCCTTCTGGCAATCATTTCTACAACTCTCTTTGATGAGGCATATGTGCTACCACTGACAGCACTCATTGGAATGAATTCGTCTGCTTCATCAAACACGAAAGAGACCAAGGGGGATATCCTTCCTCCTTGTCGCCTTTTTTCATATAGTCGTGTTCCCAAATTATAAGCAAACTCCCTCATTTCATTAGGATCAAATGAATTCACCACAATCAACGAGTTTCTATTCTCGTCGTTTAGTTCTTTGATCACGTCATCGAAATTCATAGTATGTGGCGGTTTAATATTCCATGGAGGCGGGTTAAATTTCTTCCGTAGATCCGTCTTAAGAATATTAATCCTAGTTTTAATGGGTTGCTCCGCAGATTTTCCGGGGGTTTCTTCATCATCATCAAGATGATGCATGATGTTATTTATCTCTGTATAGATTCTGCTCGCAAGATTAGTATTTAGCTCTTTACTCATGTTTCCTTGACCTACAAAACTAGATATCTCATCAAAAAGAAGATCCAGATATCCTGTAATTTTTATAGTGGCATAATCATCGTAAAGTTTACTCTTCTCTGCTCCTATAAACTCTTCGACAGCTTGTGTGTATTCGTCATTTAAGACCTTAAGTTTTCCTTCGTGAAGTATTTTTCTTAAGATGTTCTTAAAGGATGCTCTAACTGAACTCAGACCTCGTGTTAGATAAAGTTCCTTCAAGTATACTGAGATTGCATCATCTTCACTTAATGTTGAATTGTTTTTTATAAATTCTTGGACAGTTCCGGTTAACGTTTTCTCTCCAATGTTCAGAACAAAACCATTTACATCTGAGGAAACAAGCAAGTCACTCAGCAGTCCTAAGTATTCATTGTTAAGATCGAATATTAGTATCTTTATTCTTACGTTTGATGATAATAACTGGCTAATCATAGTGCTGATAAAATTACTCTTTCCAACCCCAGTGAAACCAAAAATTCCGATATGGGTTTTAACGGCATTCTGAACATCCATTAACACCTCAATTTGTGGCTCCTTGATTAATGACCCAACTCTTATAACATCAGTAACACCGTTCAGATTCTTGTTTAATATCTCTCTTGTAGAATCAACAGAAAGAAGCTTAACCTCCGATCCGACCATGGGTATGTTAGCTTCCTCTTGGAGTATTAGATCAACAGAAGATACTTGTTGAACAATTTCCAAATTTATTGGTGCGGCAAAACACTGAATCTTAGTAGTATCCTCCGAGGATACTGCTTCTTGCTGCATCCAATCCGTCGAAAGATTTCCGGCCGTAGCCATAATGTATCCGGGAAATCCCCTCAGGTCTTCCGGTCTTGATCCAAGTGCGTAGTGAACAGGTAAAACTGATGTTATTTCCAATATGCTCCAATGAGTGGAATTGCTGTCCGTCGCAAAATTATTTACAGCAAGTAGATCCCCTTCCTTCAGAGAATTCATTAAAAGCCTGGTATAATCAAACCATATTGTAAAGTTGAACCTTGTTTTTTCATCAGGTTGCAGAAAAATCAATCTTCCTTGTGTGCCTGAGTTCCTAAATAACCCATTGGGTGCTGTTTTCATTTTCATTTTATATCCTCCTATATCTCTCTCGAATTTCTCTCAAAGTCTTAACTAAAGGTTTTCTCTTCATAGATGTATCACTTGAACTTATCATATAGTGTACTTTTTTCTCAACGCTCTTGGCCCCCCAATCTGCTTTATGCAAGGGATCAGGGTATCCAATAACTTCTGGATACAGGTTCCTTGTTAATATCTCTAGAAGGTACATCATGATATCTTGACCCTCATTTGTATTGTTTGAGTTGAGGTATCCTATGGGTTTAACTTCTCCTATTTGGTTTTCTTTAAAGGTAAAAGGTTCAGAATTTTGATCAAAAAACGGGAAAGCTAGACGATCCACAAATATCACATGTCCCATTAAAGGCGTTATTTTTTCTCTGGTTAAGAAAAACTGTGCTAGTGATCTAAGAAACAATCGTTCTGTGTTTACCACATTTCCCTGTACCCCTTGTAAAATTGGCGTTGGGTTATTGGCGCCAATACGCATTGCAAGAGTCATAAAAACTGAGTCAAATTCTATAGTTGACCATGGGGCGGTAAGGGTACTGTCTATCACTGGAAGAGACTCCAGCACTGTTCTATCAGTCCATAACAGTTGCTTCTCCTGGAATTTATAATAATCGTAATTTTTCAAAACTCCAAGATAGTTTCTAATAAAGTGCCGAGAGGCCGAATCTTTTACGATTCCAACAAGCATAACTTTATTTCTCCAGCATTCCTCAATTACAATCCTAAGCCCGAGAGCAATTAAGAATTTTAGGTCATTAGGTGTCATCCAAGTCTCAACGGACTCTTCTCCACGCTTTTTGGAATATGTTAATGATGTGACTTCTTTATCTTTGAAGAGGCGCTTGCAGGTATGCTCGAAATATCCCCTCAAATACTCCCAGCTATCAGTATAGGGGCTATTCATATTAATTTCAATCAGGTCTCTACCAGTATCTATATGAATAAGGTGGTCTGGATGTGTTACATCAGAAATCAAATAGTTCTTGACGAAAGGTGTGTTCATTTCATGTATAAGCTTCTCTTTCGTTACACCTAAATTTTTTGCAAGCTGACTGATATTAATGTGTTTGAATTGGAATAACTCCATCAGAACTCTGTTATAGAATCTATAATCCTTTTTTGACGGAACTTGAAGTTCTCTGCTGTATGGGTGAGAGTAAGCTACTATTACGTCTGTTAGCCCAATTTCTCTTCCACGGAATTTTGTTCCCACAATTCCTATTTTGGTGGTTCCAACCTCTGTGCTTGCAAGTACACCACTCATAGATTGATCCCACAACACAAACTTGGGGCGAAGTGACGAAGAGGATACCAAATCAAAGATTAGGTATATTTCTGCAAGCTGCATCAGGGAATTGTGTATTGACATCAAATTAATCGTTTCATTGTCAGAATTTATGACAAATTGTTCCTCAACAAGATCACCCAGATATGCAAAAGGAATGGGAACATATGCTACCATGCTAACGTCTTGTTCAGGAGACCATCTTTCATAGGTGGTGGTTGGGGGATCATCTGCAAATTTTATTGAGCCTCTTACAGCATATGATGCACCAAAAAAGACCATATAATCCTGAGATTCCTGTTTATATGAAGTTCCATCAATTGCGGCAAACCTTATCTCATCCTCTCCGAAAAAAGTCTGGATTCGTGTTTTGAGGACACTTCTACGACTCGGATTGTCCTTAAGATTGGGATACTCTTTTATTAGATCTTTTAGGAAATCATTATAAAACTCTTCGGTTGGTTTCATTCTGCTCTCGAGCATTCGCTCGTATCTGCTTTGGGATTCGTCTAAGGATTTTTTATAGCTGGACAATATGTCCGAGATTTTAGACCCCAATTTTCTTCACCCCTTCAATCTGTCTATCAGCGAACTTGCCTCTTTCCTTATCAATTCCTCTATGCTTGTTTTCTTCAGATCCGAGAGAAACTTCTTCGTGATGTCCAGCTCCCTGTCGGTGTTCTGAAGATTCTTGATGAACTGCAGCTGCTTCCTCGATGCTGTATCGGTGTTTGTCGATGCACCCCTGGGCAACTTCATCAGTGAATCTATGAGTTCAGAGGCCTCATTCATCTTCAGATGGTTTACAGCCTCGTATCCATGCCCCTTGAGATAATTCCTTACAGCATTTCTCCTCTCATCGGTGTCCTGGAGATTTTCAAGGAAGCCAATCTGCTTCCCCGTTGCATAAAGATCTGAAGTGCTCCCGCTGGATTCCACCTTGATCTTCTTCAGCTCGTCTATCAGTCCGGAAGCTTCCTGGAAGGAGAGCTCTTCCAGTGAGGCCTTGCCCTTGTCCTTCAGGTATTTCTGCAATATTTCCTCCCTTTCCTGCGATTCATTCCTCAGCCTTTTGACAAGATTCAGCTGATTTGTCGTCGGTCCTGATTCTGTCATGTTATTGTATCACCCCTTCACAATTTCTTCTAATTCCTTGAATTTTCGCGGTCATCACATCGATTTTATTCGAGTATTATACTTCTTCATGAGGTTATCGAACTGTGCCTCAGTTATTTCTTCAAAAGGTATACGCCCCAACTCCCTAGGATCTATAAGGTTACAATCCACTATCAACCCAGGTGGTATAGGCTTGTCCAGGACTTCAGGTTTGCCAGTCATTACATTCCTGACGGTGTGGTGATTTTCATCGTCATAGAATGCCTTTTTAGGATCTATGTCAGCTATGACTGTTATCCCTATTTCGTTCATGTCGTAGAGTAAGAGTTTTTCACCTTTTCCAAGGTAATCTGAGGGTGTTCCCCATTCCCACATCTTGTTGTTGAGATCTGATGAAAACATATCTGGCCACTTCCCTGTTCTCATAAGCTCTTTGTAGTTTGAATGTACCCTTGTTCTCTTCTCTCCGTCAGATGGTTTGTCAAACTTAATCTTGGCAATCACACCGAATTTCTCAGCCCTTTTTTCATATTCCAGTTCCTCAAATCCCATGATATTTTCACCTCTTTACAATATCCTCGCACTTTTCTAATTCCTTCACAATTTCTTCGCCCTTCTCGGTAAGCATTACTAAGTTCTCCATGCTTCCGTTCTTCTCCTCGATTTTCGATGTTATCAGCTTTATTTTCCTGAGTTCCTCGAGATCGTCGTATGCGCCTGGAATCTCTTCCTTGATCTGAGGCACTGTCGCCCTTCCTACTTTTCCGAGGAAAATAAGAACCTGCTGGGGCCTGGAGAAAAAGGATTTTACCAGCCTGCCCTGAGCTGCAAGCTCAGCATTCTTAAGCTGCTCGGCCACCTGCCGGCCCTTGTCAGTGAGTGAAATATTATACTTCGGCGGTCCAATTTTAGTTTCTATGATAGTGATGTAACTATCTTCTTTTAATTGATTCAAAAGAGTATCAAGCACCTGATGACTTTTTACAATTGTATTTAATTTACTTTTAACGATAGGAAGTACCTTTTCTTGTCCATAAAGAGCAAGAAGAACTGATTTGGCATGCTTCCTATCCAATGAATCCATGGTATTTGGTAAAATTGTAAAGCATATTAGGTATTTTATATTGCCAGATGGTAACTATACCAAATGTTATATACTATATCACATTAGGTATTATTACCAAATGGTGATAACATGGAAACAATTCTGAAAATTGGTACAACAGGAAGAGGTTCTATACCCAGTGAAGTAAGAACAAAATTAAACATTGAGGAAGGAGATTCTTTAGTTATAGATATAATAAAAATAATCAAACATCCAGATAAGGCCCATTGTGTGGAGGCCCCTGCATGAAGTCAATGCCTGGCAAAGTGGAATACTACACCTACGCAGGCCTCATCGCATCGGCTTCTCTGCTTGAGGTCCTTGCAGCTGTCATCCTTCTTTCGTATTCAGGCATGCTGGCCTTGCTGGAAATCCTGATGTTCATATCCATCATGGTGTTTTTCGGGATCCTGAACCTGATCCTGTATTCAAGGATCAGGAATGGAAAGTGGCCTGACGTCCTTTCACTTGTGTTTTTGCTTTGCAATGACAAGGAGGTGAAGGCATGAACACTGAGATGAACGGGAGAAGAATCCTGCAATCCCTTATCATTGCAGCAGCAACAGTCGCCTTTGGACTGGTGTTTACTGATTTAGCATATATGCGTGAGGAGCAGATGCACAGGATAACCCATTTTACTCTGCTCTATCCACAGTCGGTTGAGCTATATGTTGCTTCATTTATCGTATTTTTTCTTTGTTTTTACTATATCCTTTCTCTGCTTAATGCTCCCATAAGCCATAATTACACCGAAAAATATGAAGAATGCCTGAATCAAGACGAAAAAGGAGACAATTGTCTTGCTGGTACTGGAGGCAAGAATTAATATGTCACCGCTTAAGATAAAGGCAATATCCAATATTCCAGCAATTACCATAAATACACCTATTGTGAGAAGAAAGTTAGCATTATCAATCTCCTTGTATCTGAGTCCTTTTTCTTTTACCATAGAGACTTCCCGACTTGATATTGGTGCAAGGATATATAACAATTTCCCGGTAGAGGCCCATGGAGACTTCCCAATCTTCTATGCCGCCGATAGGAAAGAACCATTTTTTGAAAAAGAGTGCCAGAACATAATAGAGGCAGTCAGGGAGAAGGTGGCCATGTTTGACAGAAAGGAGGAGAAGGCATGAAAATTTTCCATAAAATGCTCATGCTTGTCCCATTAGCTCTTCTTGAGGCATTGGACTTGGATCTTGCCATGCTCCATTTCAGGCTTTACAACCTTTTTCTTCCAGTTGTTTACGGAATGCAGTCATTCGGGGTTCTCATGTTTAACGGGGCGATTGCGGGAAGGATAATGGGGTGGTGGAAATGAAAAAAATAGAGGTATCGGACTATTTGTATGGCCTCCTTGAGGAAGAATCCGCAAGGAGAGTGGATGAAGGATGGAAGGAAGGGGCAACTCCGGACAGGGTTGCAGCAGAGGGCATTGCTTACTATTTCGGCAATGACAAGATGGCCTCTTTTGCTGACCTCAGGGACATGGAAGACGCTTTCAGGGACAGGCCCTCAGGCGACATAGACGAGGAGCTGAGGGAGGGCATTGCAGCAGTGGAAGAGTCCAACAGGGAATACGAGAGGGAGATGGGCATAGCATGATGAGCTTCGAGGAATTTGAGATGATGATGGACAGGATATACGGGTTCGTGCCCTTCAAGGGGCATGCATTGAGGCTCCTGAGGTATGTAAGGAGGCATGTGAGATGAGGAAACTTTGCAGGAGGCATCTGGAAGCATACCAGTCCCTGAATATAGGGCTGTACGCAGAACGGATCCATGGGAAACGGAAGATGCCCTGTTCATATCCTGGCTGCACGATGGCCGCCCAGTACAACATAGAAATTGAGCAGGAAAGGTGTGTTGTTTTATGAATTTTCCAAACACCACTGACATGATCAAGCTTATGAAATACTACAAAAAGGAGGCAGAACAGGCTAGGCTTGATGAATACACCCAGGAGGAGAAATCATGATTTACGTGCTGAGTTGCGGAG
>JAKAUD010000035.1 GCA_021827885.1 Thermoplasmata archaeon
GACTATATCAATAAAATTTTCGAACATACTTTATCTTTTAAAGTGCAAATTTATCATCAGAAATGAGTTGTACCAAAATGACACAATCTTTTGCTCATTTCAAGCGTTAATGCCTTCTTGTGCTGTACACCTAACAATAGCCATGCTTTTCACAGAAATTCCTCCTCATAGTATCACCTTTCTAAGTGCAATTGCTGAGAGGAATAGTTTATTTATTACAAAGTATGAAATGGTAGGATAAGGTAGGACAGAAATAATTATATACTTAAAAATAATATAGAATCAAGGTGATGAAAAATGTTAGAAAAAGAAGAAAAGGGTGAAGGACCAGAGAAACTTAGCATGGTATTCGATGAAAAGGAGAGGAGAACTTCAAAGAACATTCCTCTGAAGGATATTTTTTTGGGGGAACTAAACGAAAGGCTTGATCCCGGCGATATCGATGGGCTGGCAAAATCAATTGCCCAAGTCGGTGTTCTGGAGCCCCTTCTGGTAAGGCCGGTTGCAGATAAATTCGAAGTAATTGCTGGGGGTAGAAGATACAGAGCTGCGAATCAAGCGGGTGTAAAGACCGTTCCTTGTGTTGTTAAAGAAATGGATGATATCTCGGCCCTTAAAGCCTCCTTTCATGAAAACGAGGAAAGGAAAAGCGCAAGTCCATTGGAATACGGCATGTTATGCTGGAAGATGGCGCAGAGAGCAGAAAGCCTAAAAGATGTTGCTGACAATCTAGGCAAAACTCAGACTTGGGTTGAGTCGAGAATCAACGCCTATGAGTTATATAGGAAGGCAAACGTTAGATTGACTGAGAAGGGACCAGGCGGGAAGTATCTTGGTCAGGACAGCGAGAGTGAACCAACGCTCGGAATAGTTGACGCAAACCAGATTATGCAGGTAATATCAAGCCCAAGTGTAAAACGATATATAGCGCGGGTTGGTGGAGATCGAGAAGCAGTGCGCAATTCCCTGGTAAGGGGGCTTTCAGAGGAGTACCCAAAATTAAATCCTCAGCAGAGAAAAAAATTAATGAAACTTGTACGGCAGACGCCGGAGATTCCTGTTAAAGATCTTGCTGAAAAGGTTATCAGGGATCCGATAGGAATTAAGATAAGCTTATCGTTTAACGCAGCGTCTTCGGAAAAAATACAGGAAGAGGCTCAGAAGAATGATCAGACTGTTGAAAACTGGATACGAAAGATTGTCATGGATCATATACACGCAATTGAGAACGAAACTAACGGCAGGGTGAACTAGAGATGTCTTTACTAGATAAGCTTGAAACAGACTCAGGAAGACCTGAAAAGATCGATGCATCCCCAAGGCTCAGAGAAGTGTTTATGGGTTACACTCACAGCGGATATGCTTTTATAGATGCTCTTGCAGAATACATTGACAATTCCTTTCAACAGGGGCTTAAACAAAAGGATCCGGCAGCTGTTCGGATAGATGTGTCAGTAAATGCTGATGGGCCTATCTATTACGTAGAGATTAAAGATAATGCTGGTGGTGCTAAAAGATCTGATGCCGTAAATTTCATACGACCAGGAGCCAGCGGAAACGATTCATCATCGGACTCATTTGGTCTATTTGGAGTAGGCGGGAAAGTTGCAGGATTGTCTTCTGTAAGTCAAGCAGTGATAATCGTGAGCAAAGCGTACGGGGATCCAGGCTTCTGGGTTAAACTGGATAGGAAAGACATAGAGACAAGATTGGACTGGCAATTTGACGTCATGCCTTTCCCGAAGGATTTCGGAGTGTCCGATGGTCAGACAAAAATAATCCTTTATGGTGTCCCATCCGAAGTAAGTGTGAGGCTCACAAATCATTATCTCGTTGATTACCAAAAAAGGTATGCATATCTTCTAATGAGAGACAATGGAAATGTGCCAAGAATATACCTAAATGGCAGCAAAGTCGAGCCATACGATCCAATCAATGACATGCTCAATGCAAAGGAGGCACCTGGCGGATGTGAACCGAAGACATATTCCAAAATCAAAAGTATAAATGTTAGCTTTGAGAACAATGCAACGGGACCTAAAGAAATCAAAATGGTCGCAACCGTTGGACTTAGGCCATCCGGGAGTACTATAGGAGAGAGCGGAGCCGCGATATACTGCAACGACAGGCTTATCGAAAGACATTCTCAGCTAGCCTTATATGAGCTTTTTGATACAAAGGACTCGGCTGTTCACCCAGGTAGTGATAAGGCATGGATTAACGCCGTGGTCAGGATTAAAGGTCCTGCAAGCTTAATGCCATGGACAACTAGAAAAGATAGTCTTGACAGTTCTTCCATCACTTATCCAATTCTTAGTGATTTTCTAAAAGAAGCATATGAGGATTTCCTTGAAAGACAGATAGGTCCAGCCAGGGAAGCACTAAGATCAAACCCCGATTATGGAAGGAGAAAGCTTTACGTTTCAGACATTCTTATTGACAGTTATGCAAGAAAACTGAAGGCGGGGAACCTCCATAAGGAGACAGTCAGGCCTGTGATTCTAAATAGTCAGTCATTCGCTAAAGCAATTGGCAAAGCAAAGGGCAAAATCGATATAGTAAAGCCAATAAATAATGATAAAATAATTAACTTAAGCGGTTCCGTTGGAAAAGAGAAAGCAGAAAACGCCAGGCGACTTGTGGAAGCTGAAAGTGGATTAGATAACATAACCAACGCTGACCTAGTCAGATATATGGTCGAGCACATTATCAAATGTCTAGGGGGGACGATGCACGAAGAGGCAGACAAATTGGTTGATTAGTTATTAACACCTCATTTGTAATCCCTCTACCATCATTTTTAGAACTTATTAAACTCTGGCCGTTAATTTGGATCGTCTTAAACCCATTATACAAACTCAGAATATCGGGGTGATTTGAATTGCTCTCTGTAAGGTTCACTCCATTTTCAGATAGATATTTGAAAAGACTGGCGAGTTTTGCCTGATCTTTCAGCGTGAACTTCACTCCGGCATATTCAGTGAAGCCAGAAGTAGAATAATATGGTGGATCAAGATAAACAAAGTCATTCTCCTTGCATAATTTCATACTAACAGAAAAATCATCCAAAAGAATTACCGTATCTTGCAAGAGTTCACTATAGATTTCTAAGTTGCCCAGCGAGGGCAGATAATATTTTTTGTAGAACCCGAATGGGACATTGAACTCACCCTTTCTGTTAATCCTCCATAAACCGTTATAACAATTCCTGTTAAGATAAATAAACATAGCGGATTTTTCGACGTCTAAATTCTTCTTACTCCTCTTTGAATTAAATCTTTTTCTAATCTCATAATATTCATCTTCTCTACTAATTCCAACATAATTGGTTAATTCTTCCGCCAGGTCGATGGGGTGGTTTTTTATAATATTTAACAGATTAATAAGGTGAGGATTTACATCAGATATGATCGCCCTATCTATTATCCCACTCTGCTTCAGATTCCAGAATAGTGATCCGCCGCCAAAAAAAGGCTCGTGATAAGTGTCGATGTGGGAAGGGACGTAATTCATTAGATTCTCTATGGCATAGCCCTTTCCGCCCGCCCATTTTACAAGATTCGGGATTCGTCTTCTCGTTTTTCCTTCAGAAATTGAAATCATGCACGGTAATTGCATCCGTATTTAGATCTTTTTCTATTCGATGGATTCTGGTAAATCTCAAAACTCTTCTTTTAATTTTTGCTGAGGAATTTTCAGGTCGCGTAGTTATTTTAAGAAATAATGATCACTGTGATTTTTACAGACTTGTTTTGAACCTAAATGAAAGGCATTATTTCACAATGCCAAATTAATCTTATATTCTCTGCCGCTCATAATGAAACAGAGAAACTCAGAATTGTGCTCAATTATCTCTCTCTTACCCAGATCAAATTCTTTATGATGATTAGGACACAAAATTATGATGTTGTCAGGCATTTCCGGTGCACCTGTTCGTTTGGGATTTATGTGTGCACCCTCAGCATAGAAACTACCATCCTTCTTGAGTATCCTCGTGCCACAGATCTGGCATTTAAATTCCCTCTATATCTTCAATTTAGCCACCGTTGCCCTATCTCTTATGAATCTTATTCCTTTTATCCTCTCATATTTCGATGATTTAGGGGATATTGACCTGAGCTCTTCCCTTATCTTATCAATACCTTCATTTCTGTATAGATTTTCAACCTCTATTTCTTCAACATCATCGTATAAGCTATCTCTTTGTAGGCCGTACCATTTATTGCCAACAAGATTTATGAGGTTCTTGCTTTTAAGATGGAACTGTGCTCTTCTGACTGAGTGTTCCCATTCGTAATCTGATCGTTCTTTCCCTTCTTCGCCGTGTGAGCACCTTTCATCAGTTACACATTCCGGGAAAAAGTGTTTTATTTGCTCATATATCTCGGCGGTAGTTAAAGGCCATGAGGTTAACAATGACTGTATGGTTTTAGCAAATTTTCCATGGCAGGATAGTCTAACCATGAAAAAATATACTTACAGAGACCTTAATATTTTGCCTAATATTACTGGCGCGGCTAAGGTAAAAAAAGCCACCGAATCCTTGAAAGCTTAAACTGATTACTCTAAAATAAATTTAAATGAAGACTGCATATGGCTATAGAATGCTTAGTGAACATGAATCATCCTTCACCGACCTGCTGGGTAGGAAATTCTCCTATGTAATTTCAGAGAAGTACGTTTCGGGTCACGATCTCCTGTTAGGCCGGAATGATTCCCTGGAGTTCCTTAAAACTGTCCCCGATAAATCCGTTAAATTGATCGTGACATCGCCGCCATACAACATCGGAAAGGTCTACGAGGAAAGGGTGAGGCTGAATGAGTACCTGGATTATCAGGGGAAGGTGGCGAAGGAATGCGCTCGAGTTCTCACAGATGATGGCAATCTCGCCTGGGAGGTCGGGAATTATGTGTATGATAAGGAGATCTTTCCGCTGGACTATTTCTTCTATAGGATATTCAAGGAGGATAACGGGTTGAGGTTGCGGAACCGCATTATATGGCGCATAGGCCACGGGCTGCATGCATCCTTGAGGTTCTCAGGAAGGTACGAAACCGTATCCTGGTACACGAAATCTGACCATTACACATTCAACCTTGACGCGGTTCGGGTTCCACAGAAATATCCTGGGAAAACACACTACAGGGGAAAGAATTACGGGAAGCCGTCTGGCAACCCGCTGGGCAAGAATCCCGAAGACGTCTGGGAGATCGTGCTGCAGGACTGGGAATCTGAAATATGGGAGATACCTAATGTTAAGTCAAACCATCCTGAATACACCGGACATCCTGCACAGTTTCCCATAGAGCTGGTTCAGAGACTTGTGCTTGCCCTCACCAGCGAAGGTGACACGGTTCTCGATCCGTACGGCGGCGTTGGATCTTCCGCACTTGCTGCACTGCTGCTCAACAGAAAGGCAATAAGCGTTGAGAGGGATAGTGGATACATAAATACCACCGTAGAAAGGGTGAAGGCAATGGCTGATGGCTCACTCAGGATTAGGAAACTGGGCACAAAGGTCTATGTTCCAACAGGGAAAGAGAAGGTTTCAAAAATTCCGGAGAGTTGGTTAAACAATGAGAGTGGTAAGTGAATATTCACAGAAAAACGGCAAGGATTTCATATCCAGAACATTCCCCCGCGAACTGGGAGAGATTTACGAAATAATAGAGAGCGTCAGCCTGGAGGATTTCAAGACAAAGGTGAGCAGGGAGAAAACAATGCCTGGTGAGATGCTCTACAGCCCTCCGGAACTCAACAGGGAATACAAGGAGAAATTCAATGCCCTTGGATGGCATGAGTACAGGATAAAGCCTCCATTCGCGCACGGCGCATTCAGGGAGATGGATTTCGTCAAGAATCGTCTCGGTGTAGAGGTGCAGTTCGGGAAGTACGCCTTCATGGCATACAACGTCTCAGCGAAGATGACCATATTTCACAATCACAACATAATAGATGCCGGGATTGAAATAGTTCCAATGAAAAACATGGCCGATCAGATGTCCTCAGGCGTTTCCTATTTTGAGCAGATCAAGTGGGACCTGGAGAACAGAGGTGTCGCGGATATTGACATTCCGGTAATTGTGATGGGGATCGATGGATAGCTATGAGGACAAGTAAGAGATTTATTATTCCAGGCAGAGTTGTTCAAATTAAGAATGAAGCTAAGGATTTATTCGAGAAAAATTATTTTGCAGTTTCGATAAGTAGATACGCTGTTTATGCTCAGCAAATGCTCATAATCATAACTCTATTTATTCTCAGAACTGAAAGCATTGAAATTGCAATGGCCAAAAGGAAGGAAATTGAGGAAAGGGTAAGGCAAAATAGATTTACCATGGGAAATACAATAGACTTTTGTAGACGGTTAGTCGACGAATCTAATAATGAAAATTTTCTAAGTAAAGTGAGATTTGTAGATAAATGTGACACTTATCCGGCTGATGAAATAGAAACTGACTCTGAAACACCGAGAGAAACATTTAAAAAAATCTTAGATAGGATGAAAAAAATCTCGAGGATCAGGAACGAAATTTCAGAACATCCTGGCTTTGTTATTCACCTGGACCCCAATAATCAATACAAGAAGGGAATGTATGACACTAACCATTACAGAAATGTTATAAAACGAAAACTGAAATTCTTTGATGAGATGGGAATTCCGTGTGAAGAAACCAAAATAAGTGTGAGAACATATTTTGGACAAAATCCTCTTACTTCATTGCCAGGAATAGAGAATTTCTTTGATGATATCTCAAAACAGTTGGAATACAGAGGCGCATCAATGGTACAGGAATTTGTAGGTGAACTAGACTGTTTATTTAAGGGACTTGTTGATTTTATTCGCGCTTACAGGGATCAAGGATTAGAAAAATAAAAACGACCCAGTCCGTAAGCGATACTATTCCAATTTTTTTTGTACGTGCCATCAGATACCGACACTTTTAGAAAAAAGGAAAACTATACTTTCTGGCGCTTATGATACAGCAGAGTGAATAATAAGATACCAAAACTTTTAAGTAAGACGCTGGCTTAAATAATATGGAGCTAAGATGCCATTTTCACAAAGTGACCGTGATATTCATCTTCAGATACTAAATAGCCTTTCCATGGCATTTTCTTATTTGTCAGAGGAACTCAACATAATTATCGAACAACCGCACAGAGATAACGATCTAGAATGGAAAGAAAATTTTGATATAAACATACATAGAATTGAAGTTCTAAAGAACGCCATATCAGATATAACAGATAACAAATCAAAGGAATTTGGAATTCACGGGCTTGAAGGGTCGGAGCTAAAATTCAAATATAAACTTATAGCAAACACTTTTTCAAGGTTCAAAGAACATTACGGAATCTATTTACAGAATCGAGGAAAAGGTGCGTTGGTAACAATCAGATTCTGGCTTACTAAGTTTCTGTCATACATGAATGCATATCTGGCTTCACTTTCTAATATATTCCCAATTGCAGGGGTTATCAAAGAATTTAAGGAATTCATTGAAAGTTCAGTTGGCGTTAATCAGAGGTTATAATGGAAAGAACGGAATCTTAGCATCATAGATAACAGATTTAAGCATCATCTAGTCTTCTCTCGTTTCAATTTTATCGAGTTCAGATAAGCACTTCGAATTTACGAATGTTGAAATGAAGACTCCGATTAATAATAACACAAGGTAAACATAAAAGAAATCTTTTTGTGGAGTGATGTACCCTTCTGCTATAGGCTCCATTATTGATAAATAGATAATGAATGCAATATTTCCACTCATCCAATATCTGTTTACCACCTGATAGATTTTTGCGTCATCCCTAAAGAAAGAATCAATCCGTGTTACCTCCAAGCCTAACGCGTCTTTAAAACCAAATATACCAATCCTTAGAACTTTGAAAAGTAGTATCCAAATATAATCTACAACGAGCAGTGCGATAAACCATAAAGAGAATAATGCGAAATTACCGACTGAAACAGATATACCCATTGACAATAGAGATATTGCATTACCTAAGATTAGGACATAATTTACGATTGCATATACATTTAAGTGACCAGTAGACGAAAAATAACTCTCGAAGTGCTTCGAAACCCCAACTATAAATTGTATAGAAATTATAATAAAAAATAAGAACAACATGAACACACCAGGCTCATGATAAAGGGCACTTAGAGGTGTTATCTCTGTATTTGGCGCCAAGACAGAGAAGATAACACCTCTGGATGCTTCATATATTGAAAGCGCAGCAACGACCTCGTATATTCTGTAGAACACTGTTTCAGTAGCATGACCACTTTTCCGAGGCAAGTGAAGATTATTTGATATATTCTTAGTCTCTGTATCATATTGTTCTAAATACAATTTGTCAAATTTTGAAAGGGACTTATACGTCTTTGTCCCAGCTGTTATTAGAATTGTGAAAAATACGAAAGTTCCTAAAATAAATAATAAGCACAGAAAATCAGGGGATAAACGAACTAAAACATCCACCAATACAAAATAAATTGTAGTAAATATTGCCAACCAAATGTATGAAAGTAACAAGTTAGCATAGATTCGTGTTGCATTAGTTTTCATTCAATGATCTTGGTTTCGGTTTTCCTACGCTGTTTGAGCATTTTACTATAAGACAAAATCACTGCGACAGCTATTGATGCAGCAAGTAAAACAGCAATGTTTTCCTTAGGCGTTTTAGTTTTGCTGTCTTCTTCTGAAGTGGCTTCTCTTATAGCTTCTCCTATTTTTATGGTCAGATCGTGATTTACAATCTTGTTGTCTTTCAGGTCCGCCTTTTGCAACATCGTTTTAAAATCTTCCCCTGATAATTCATCAGATATATTGTTCTTTACGGACTCTATGTAAGAAATGACGGATCTAAACGAGTCATCCTTTTTAAATTCTGTGGATATTTCTTTTGGAGTTTTTAATTCTAAATATTTGATGGCGCTTTTTTCTTTAGCAGCCCAATCGTTACCCTTTTTTTTGAAATATTCAAAGACAAGAGAATCAGAACTTAGCATAAACAATAATGTTCAACCACCATATTTAGTCTTTCGATAGTAAAACTGGTTTCCAATCCATACTTTTATTGAAATCGTTTTTATAAACCTTATTTAATAATATATCCTCCGTCAGATATCCGCTTAGGTAGGTTTTGCACCATGACATTGTATAGACTGTTTAGGTTTAGTTCTATGATAGTTTTTCAAAGAGGAGAAACTATTGGCGTCATATCCATCATATGATTCCTGAGTAATTTGATACCTCTTCGAAGGCGAGAGCCAGCTTCTCGAGCACCAGTCTTTGGGCAAAATAGTCCTTCTCTCTGAACTCGGTCTTATCATGCGAAGAGATCAAATGAAGGTGAATAGTGTCTCTATGCTTTCTGAGATTTTCCAAGGATTCATAGAGAACCTCATCTATCCATCCTTTCTCATGCATAATGTCGTTTGCCCCTTTGAATTTGATTTTGCTTATATCACGAGAAACCTGACCGACTAACTTGAGCTGTTTCAAATGGAAGATAGAAAGTGCTTCTGCAACGGCCCCTACAAATACTATCGCCTGCCTAAGAAGAAAGGTATTGATTACAAGATCGGTTCTGATTTCTTCAAAGAACCAATCATAAAATTCTAACAGTTGCCAGCTGTATGATATGTCCGTCCCGAGTGAGATATTTTCTAGATCCTTCATTTTTGCATAATAATGAAGATATTCTGATCTGATCTCGTCAGCAGTGTCGATTTTGCCGGTCGGTACAAAATTTTTCTTTTGCTGTCTCCAGTCATCACTCCTTTTAGATAATTTGGTTAGTGTATCTATCTTATCCATTCTCATAGGATAAGTAAAAGGATCATGTGTAAAAATACATTCTTAATTGAGGCATGGGCAATCAGAAGTGGTAAATTATCCTATTGGATAATCCCCTATCATTCATGTGGGCGATGCTAAAACATTGGCCCTCATTCTGTTTTGTCTGTTCCTCTATTTTTCTCATTTCCTCTGTTCAGGTACTCTTTCAGCTTAAAAGCTCCGTATGTAGTAAGTGCCCCAGCCGCAATACCTATACCGAAATATACCCATGGCTTCCACTCTGTGAGCTCGCTTGGAGGAGTCAGTTTTACGCTCGTCTTTGTTACTATCCGCATAACGCGCTGATTGGTTTTAAGATACACGAGGTCATTTCTGTTTGTAAATTGGTAAACGTATCTCATTGCTTCAAAGTAAACCGGCCATACATACTTATCATTAAGATGTTGCGTAAAATCCCTCCGTATTTCGATATGCGGGAATAAATACCCATTCTCGAATATTCTGATGTGCAATTCCCACGGATCGTTAACTATGCGTGAAAGTCCATATTTTTCACCCTGAAACCATGAAGGTTGTGCATCTTTAAATCCATGTTCATAAAGGTATGACGCAAAGCCCCATGTTTCTTCAGCAGGTATTATAATTGCCAGGAGTCTTTCGTCTTTCATGTCACTTTCTTCAAGCCTTATGATATCTCCGTTTTCTAGTTCAATCTCTTTGGGATATTCATACGTAAATTCTGTCATCGGTTAAACACCTCCCAATCCACTCCATCGTCTCCTTCCTTTAATTTGTCGGTCTTAGTGCCCAACAAAGATTTCTTTCCGAACACTAAAATCATGGGTAGAGACTATATAAATAAATCAGTCAGTTTTCAGGGGTGGGTTTTTCGGACACTGATTTAAGTATGATGTGGACAGTTTACCATATTATTACGGCTAGTCGAAACTTTTCTCAATGGTACTGTTAGTTCTTTAAATGGGTTATAAAATTGAAAAGGAGTTGCGCAATTTAGAACATTAACGATGAAATTTTAGGTATTAAACCTTTTATTCCGAGCCATTCAAAACGTAACAAATATATTATATCCCGGCAAAGTATTCCACTGTGGAATTTAAACATCATTTGTCCGATCCAGAAATCGAAAAGACAATCCCTGCTTCATTAGACTACGTTGAAAAATATTACAAAGTTAATGAAGAGGCAAAATATCACTATTTCCGGTTGATGCAATTTAGAAAGAAAGTATCTGATATTTTTTCCAGTGAATATCTTAAAGAGATATATCTCACCCTTATCGATTGGGGCATGAATTCTCGCGTAGCCAAGTTAGCTGATGAAAACACTTTCATATCGTCTGTTCAGAGTTATTCGCACTTGATTGAAAAGTTGCGTGATCTCCGAATAGAGAGCTTGAGCGTTTCTGAACTTGAGGATTCATTATCGATTATAGATAAATTGTTCAGATGCATGGAGTTGGTGGCGGAAGGCAAACCGCCCCTTGTTACTTTTTCTAAGACAATGCACTTCCTCATCCCTGACCTGTTTACACCCATGGACAGGACTTATACCATGTGTTTCTTCTTCGGGTCAACGACTTTGAATAATAAAATGTATCGTGTCGATACATTCAAGTCTCTTTTCATGGAATTCTATGAATATTCTCACAACAATTATAGCCTGAACAATTACTTAGGTGACGGCTGGAATGGATCTATTCCGAAGATCATGGACAATATAATCATCGGATATTTGAGCACTAACAATCTAAAATGTGATAAAAGAAACAAAAGTCGATATCCAGCATCAAGTGTCCTGGAAGCTGTATAACCCTAAAGATTAATGCTAAAACACCTTTAGAGTCTCGGATTAATACTTAACTGTTATCTATGCAATTTGGGATACTATTGTCAGTAATTTTTCTAGACCATAAGAGCCTCTCTCTGTGCAATTTCCCGAGCTCTCAAAAATCCATGGTAGCGAAATATCTTCATGTCATCGCAGCAAATCCTTATTAGCAAATTGGCAGTAAAACATGCGAGTCGATCATCATGCCAGGATCATACCAATGCAAAAACATTCTCGCGGAAATGCCTTTATGCCATACGGCTGACGTTACGAGAGGGAATCCGCATCATGATCTACCGTGACATTGACCGGAGGATCGGTTACATGCTCTCCGTCTCCATGGTGCAGAGCCATCCCCTGATCCCGGTGATGGAGAAGGAGTTCGGCGACGTCCCGCTGCACTCAGACCGCATAGGCAGTGAATCGTACATAGACCT
>JAKAUD010000115.1 GCA_021827885.1 Thermoplasmata archaeon
ATCTTTCCTTGCCTTCTTAAGGAAGCACAGGAAGGAAGTCTTCCTCTACCTGGACAATCCTGAGGTCGAGAAGACATCAGATAAGGCAGAGCAGCACTTCTCGGTGCAATCATGGCTGTACAGGCATAGGTTCAAGACAAAGGATGGTCTTCTAAGGACATCCTACTGGTATCATTGGTACTTATCAACGGAAAGTTGACAATGTCTTAATTCTTAACATCGCCATTTATTTGTGAACTTTCATTATAGAAGTTTCTTATATAATCATAGAATTTCTTTGATATAATCTTCCAGTCATAGTTATTTTTTACATAATTGTATTCTTCTTCTTTATTGTATTGAACGGAATCTCTGTTTTTTGCTATTTCAATTATCCTGTTATAATATGCATCCACGTTCCTTGGCAGGTATTCAAGATATATTCCTTCGAAATCATCAAATACCCCCTTCAAATAGTCTGAACATAATACATACAGCCCAGACGAAAGGGCTTGCAGTGTAACAAGGGAATAAGTATCAGCCCGAGTCGGATAAACAAAAAGGTCACATTCCCTGTAAAGTTCCGCGAGTTCTTTATTGCTTAATATACCGTGATAGACTATGTTCCTTTTTTGTTTTATGTCTTTTTCTAGTTCACCCCAACCGGCGACATGAAATTCAATTTTATAATTATTCTTCAACCGTTCTATCACGGGAAGGAGGATATCTAAACCCTTGCCCATAGACAAGGCAGCATTGAAAAGTATCTTTAACTTCTCGTTTTTTACATTATAATTTGGATAATATGACGAAGTGTCTACCCCATTGGGAAGAATCATTTTATATTTAATATCGGGATCAATCAGAACACCAGGTTTATTAAAAAATAAATGTAACCCATTTATATTTTTATAATATAGCCGTGATTTTATTTTGTTATAGACATAGGAAAAAATACTCTTTCTTCTGGTCAATAAGAAAACCGATGGTACGTCTGTATGTTCAGACCCGATTATTGGAATATTTAAGGCGGAGAAGAATACTGAATAAAGGTTATAGAACAAATACACTAAGTCGGTGTCTCTCATTTCATTATAAATTTCAGTTTCCCTCATATTCTTTGCATCTTTTAATATAGATCTTGTCACAAATATGCTCCATAACCTTTTATATAAGGTTTTTTCATCGATTCGGTGCACGTTTATTTTAATGACTTTACAGTCCCTAATAGTTCTCTTAATTTCTTCTTCGTCTATTCTTATGCCATCAGTAAACTCAGGTTCTATAATTGTTATTTCTATATCTTCTGGCTTGTATTTTATTAGATTTATAACCACATTTTCAGTTCCTCTGCCAGTTTTCAGGCTAGCGAGCATAAAAAATGTAATTTTCATTAAAGCATATAAATGCGTTTATTATAAATCTTAACTCCAAAGAATCCCAGGATATAACTTAAACCTGAACTTATTATCAATCTTTGTGATTTTTAAGGGATTTATGCGAACTTTTTGTCTCATACCTGAACATGTGTATATCTTGGAGGGATTGAAAAACGCTTCCCTGACTAATATCTTATTTGAAGATAATTATCCTTCAAATGAACTCTAATACCCTTACGCACTTCTCCTCCATGTACAACCTTGTTGTGCTATTCTAAAGATAATATGAGTTACCTATCTTTTTCATCTCTACAAAAAAATCGCGTTATACCACTCCTTTTTTTTTGCAATCTCTTTAGCCCTAGGGTCCATATATACAGTAACAACATATAAACAAATACGAATGATTCTCTTATTAAAACTGCTAAAATACGGAACAGTGTAAACGCCGGTCAAGATTTGCGCCAAATCGCCGGTTTGAAATTAACCCCGCCTATACGTAGCTTTCATTGCTTTTCCACTCCTTCCTCATTGTTGTCAGTGAGTTCTTCTTCATGTCCTTCAGCCTGTATGACTCGCCCTTTATGTTAATGACAGTGCAGATGTCATGAAAAAAGTTCTTCTCGCCACGCTATCATGGCGATGTTAGCGTGAGAGACGGAGAAGGCGATCGTTGCACCACTTGGCCTGCGAGGCCACGCAGCAGATCGATCGCCCTTCACTCTGACATAGTACCCTGGAAGAAGGGTGAATAGAAGGCTGTCGAGCATTCTCCGACTCAATGTCTCACCAACCACACTGGAGGTGGTATGAATAAAGATAGGAATGGATGTTCATAAACGTAGTGTATACATCGCAGAGATGGAAGATAATGGAGATGTGAAGGAAAAGTATGAGAATATGGATGGTGAATCTGCATGGGCAGAGTTCAGGGATAGATATATCTGCAAGAAGCCGGAGATATCACTGGAAGTATCCACATCCGGGAAGTACGCTGCCCGGAAGCTGAGGGACATGGGATTCTCCTTGCACCTGACGGATCCTTCGAAACTCCCCCTCATATTCAACACAGGGAAGAGAAGAAAAGAAGGTTGAAGGAAAATGTCTCATTGGAAACAGAAAAAACTGTCCAAAATTCAAGGGCTCAGATCAATTCCCTCTTGAGAACATTGAACTGATCAACGGCATCTTCCCTTGATCGGAAGAGGAATATTCCCTTGAGATCTGAATCAATCTCATTCCGATCCTGCACCCTCACATGGGATTCAAAATTCCTTGATGCATGTACAGCACAGGGCTGGAAATCAGCTCTTAGATATAATTGTCTGATCTCCTCCTCTATTCCAGGAAGGCCATCTGCTATGAACATTAATGGTTCCTCAACACCCCTTTCATGGATTTCCATGAGAACATTTCGATAGGTAATGTTGTTCTCAACGGGATTCATGTAGAATCCAAGTATTGCAAATATGACACATTCCTTCTGCACGGTATCCCGGCGGAGGGAGAAGAACATTGTATCCATGAATATGGTGATGTATCTCTTCTCCAATCTTCTAGAGCGCCATTTACTTATTTCGGGAACAGTGATGTCGGTGATCCTGGAGATGGTCGACTTGCTGTAATTGTTGTGTAATAACTCCTCCAGGATCTCTGCCATCTTCCTTGTTGAAATGCCCTTCGAGTACATGGAAACAACGAGATCATCTATTCCCACATTCCTCTGATACCTGTCAAACATGGCAGTCTGGAACTCATTGTCCCTGTCTCTTGGAACCTTGAGATCATTGATCTTGCCATACCTTGTCCCCAGATCTCTCTCATAATATCCGTTTCTCTGGCCTTCCTTTTCCTCAAGAAGGATCTGAATCTCTCCTTTCATGAGAGATTCCATGAACTCCTTCACTGTCGATCTTATAATCTCGGATATCTTTTATCAAGTTCTTCCATTGTTTATTGCCTCCTGGGTGGTTCCTGGAGGCATCCTTTCATTTTTCATGAAATTTCTCTCATGATCTATGATCTAGATCCTGATCTTTTCTTTACACAAAATTCGGGATACTATCTTTCTCCTCAGGTTCGATGAAAGAGTTCTGGTAATTCTTTCAGAAAACATGGGATATTTCACTTAGAATTGTAAGTCTAAAATATTTTAAACGATTTCCGGTAAAAATCAAAATACTTGGAAATAATTTTCTCCTCAGAATAAAATTTAGAGCGTTCAAGAGAGGACATAACCAACTCATTATAGTTTTCCTTAAAAAACACATTGTCAATTTTTTCTAAAATGTCTTTCGGCGAATCCGATGTCGTAAAATAAGTGCAACTTTTTTCTAATATCTCTTGAGAAGATGGCGTGTTAAGCGCAATCACTGGTAACCCTGAGCCGAGAGACTCGATCAATGGTATACCAAACCCTTCAAAAGTGGATGTATGAATGTACGCATCTGCAGCATTGAATAAAATAGGATAAATATCTTTATCTAATTTGTTAATATTTATTACTTTATGCGAATTGATTGGATATCCAACCTTTATCAAAGCCCAATTCTCACTTAATTGATTTGCAAAGGAAGTCAGGAATTCTAAATTTTTGTTAGTTCCTCCTCCGCTAACATTTAATAGAAGGCGTCTATCTAATGGGAGATTCAGCATTTTTCTGGAACTAACTCCATCCCTAGGATGAAATCTTTCTTTATCGATCCAGTGATGTATAACTTGGCTGTCTCTGTTAATTTTTGACAATAATTGTTTTCTAGATACTTCTGATATACTCGTTAAGTTCTGTATTCGCTTCAGATCGCTCATTGCTTTTAATACGTTAAAATTATAGGCAAGATAAGAACTCATACGATCCTTGTTTGTGAAGTCCGAGTGGGACGGTTTCGTGAAGTACATATCGTGTACAGTCGCAACTGAATTTTCATTAACTTGAGATATTGAATATGACGAACCGCAGAGGTGAATATTACTCTCTCGCAGTACCATTAAACTCTTACATCGACTCTGATTAAGAAACTTAGCCATACTTTTAGAAATATACCCTCCATTGCTTTCAATTCTTTTATAGTTTATAAATCCCTTCTCGTAATTTAACCGTTGATATCCAGTATAAAGGAAAGCAATTCCATCACTTATCTTTGTTAGAGCCTTGAAGAGACTGTACGCAAATGTACCTATCCCTGTGTCCGGGGCCATGTCCGTAATTATGATCAATCTTGGTTCATTCATATTCAACTCGCTCACTAATTGACAAGCTTATTGCCCTTAACCTTTATAATACTAAGTCTACTATGCTAAATTCTTCCCAATGATCTTATCCCGACCTCCTTTATTTACGTTTCTGGCATTTCTGAAGTTCTACTATTCATGGCAAAGCCATATTCTGACCTTCTTCAAGAGCGGAGGACGTTAGTCTTAACTACGCTGTATGCAGCAGGTTCAATTCAACTCCCCCTTCTCTGGATGATATATTCATCGTAAGTCTGTTTTCTCTTGATCATGTAGTATATTTCCCTAAGAAGATGTCTTGCTGCAGCTATTTTTGCCTTCTTCGGTCCCGATCTTTCCGATATCCTTTCATAGGCAAGGGTGATGGGAGAATCCTTCCTGATCATCATGTGTACCTGGACGCACTCAACAAGCAGGTACTTCAGGAATGTCTTGCCCTTTGCTATGTGGCCCTTCCACTCTATGTTTCCGGACTGGTGTATCCTGGGACCATGCCGGCAAAGGAGAATATGTTGTCCTCGCTGGGGAATCGTGATATGTCACCGATCTTCGAGGCTATGGCAAGGGCACCGTAATACTACACCCGGGGTATGGTGTAGAGAAAAGGGGTGCACTGGGACTGGTTTTGGCGGTCTCCTCGATGATCTTATCTATTTCGCGTATCTCATGGTTCAGGCTTTCCAGATCGTTGACCAGTGTCCTGAGCACAGGGCCGATCGATCTCAGATCATCATCCGTCCTGCGGTTGAAATTCCCGAAATCCATGCCAAGGCGGAAGGCCTGGTTCCTGATCCTGTTCTTGACAGCGGTACGCTGCTTTACCAGGAAATTCCGGTTCCTGGCCAGATCCCTCGATCGCCTTATGTTCACACAGGGCAGATAAGATTCGGGAACATATCCTAATCTGTTGAGTTACAGAAGGATGTGGGCATCGTTCCTGTCCGTCTTCTTCATGCTCTGTGAGATCACCTTCAGCTTCATGGGATGCGCCACGGTTATGTCTGAGGTGTAATATTCCACGTAAGGTGCAATCCTGTCTATGGTGCTGCTTGCCTCCATGACCACGCTCGACCCCCTGTACTCCCCCAATATCGGCGAAAACGCTTCCCTGCTAGTGGTCACGTAGTACTCCTTCACAATCCTGCCATCCTGCTCTACAACGAAATAGCTCTTTTTCTTTCCAACGTCTATTGCCACATTTGTCATTATCTACGCTTCCGATGCAGTGCATCATGGATGGAAAGAGTTTAAGCATCTCAGTCTTTAATCATTTTTGCAACATTTCTCGAGTATTTCGAAATACAGCAGCCATGCGTCATTTCCCTAATTATGTTGCAATACTTCTATTAAAAAAGTTCTGTAACATTTACGTTATCAACTCTACATTATTCACCTTTCCCTCAGTGCCGTCTCTCTTTTACCTCTCCCTATGAACTTTTCCTAGTTCGTTTATGCAATCCCAGACGATACGAATCTGTCCATGTTTTGTTGCCTTTGATCTCATGGCAACCATATTTCCCTCTATCAGCGCATCTATCTTGTCAACAAACTCTGTACCCTTTGTCAGCATTATGAATGGAAATATAGATAAGGCAAAAAAAGTTGAATTTTTTTAGAAATAATTATATTAATTTGAAGATATTATTTATTGAGATTTGGATTAAAGCTGAGGAGACATGACCTATTTAGATCAACTGTAAAAGTGTGTAAATGTTAAAAATTTAAAAAGGTCTTTACAGTTTTAACGACAGATGTTTACAAGGTTCATTTTCCCTAACATTTGCTGTTTATTAAACAATTTTACCAGAATTTTAACAACCTTATCCTTTGGATTTAAATGTTTTCACTCTTTAGACTCTGGGACATAAGTAGCCTATCTGTTCACAAGCATCAGGTTGTGAAGCAGTCCCTTGCAGAATCCCGAGGTCTTAATCCGGTCTTTCCTCTTCTGGAATATCATGTGCCCTGTTGATCGTTTGTCGGCAGAGAATCCTGCTTCAGAGTTGCTTCTTCTGAAGTATTCTCTCAGGTATGCAATGGGATCATTCATGAACCTTCGGATTATCTCCCTCCAGCGCTTAGGTCCCCTTACTCTGGAATTCTTCTTCGGTATGATGAATATCCTTGTGTCTTCTGAGAAATCATCAAGTATGCTCTGCCCTGAATAGTATCTGTCCAGCCTGATGCTTTCCAGATCTATTCTCAGACCGGCGATCATTTTAATTGCCTTCATGTATGCGTCCTTCTCTGATTTCATGGATACAGCATAGCCGATGTACATCCTTGTATTCAGGTCCATTAAGGCGAAGGAGTAGACGAACTGTCCCTTCTTAACGGATTCTCCGATCTTCTCCCTGATGGATCTGTAATGCTTCATTACAGTGAGGCAGTAGCCTGTCCCGTCGCCCACGGCGTCACATTTACCCACATCCTTTTTCCTCAGGGTCTCAACGAAGAGATTGTTCAGTATCATGATCACAAGGGGACCGGAATACAACCTTTCAACAGTCTTGTATGAGATTATCCTGTCAATTCCAAACAGCGGCAGCTCATATGCCATCCTGCGGTTGCTGAGCTTCATTATCTCCCTTACCAGGATGATGAATGCTTTCTCTTTAGCATTCAGCAGCGATGGTCGGCCGAATTCATCCATTGATTATCCTCGGTGAGGATCAGGAGGAAGCTCCTAGATGATCTGGCATTCAGGGAAAGATTCGAGAAGAAAGAAGTTGAGATGACACTAGATGAGAACTGAAGAGAAGTGTTCCAATTCTTGGTGGAGCAGATCAACTCCATTTCAGAATGGAAAGAGAAGCCTTATTTTCCTACCTAAACTCATAGATACTATGAAAACTGGGAAAAAGGCAAGAGAGGATGCAATGGATTTATAATTGAAGGAACGGCTTCTATAAACAGAAAATGAGGAATGTTGGCGGTAAAGGTTGTTAAGCAAATTATACGTTGCTGCTATTACTTCACTTTTTGATTCCCCCAACATTGCTAGTTTAAGCCTTTCCAAATCATGCCAGAGATCAAAGAATTTTGAAAACCCCACGTCAACGAATCTAAAATAACTGCTTATATTTTCAATATCTTTTATTATTTTTCTATGTATAGGTAATAACTTTGGAATCAAATTCTCTCTTTGCCTGACAAGACTGATATTTTCATCATGCAACCTGTAGTGCGTAAGAATCTCCGGTAAAGAAGCTATGCATCTTCTTTTATAAATTGCAAATGTAACAAATAATATGTCCACCAAGAATGATATTTTCCTCGAAATATCCATTATATCTATGATGAGGTCACGAGAGAAACTTATTCGACTACTGTTAAATAGCATATTTAGCTTTATTATTATTAGGTCAAAATCGTACTCGGGATACCTCCAGAGGCTATGTCCCAATTCTCTCTGTAGTTTTCTCTCCGACCTCCCGAAATCTGTCAGAAATGGTTGGCAGTTTTTATCCACGACATCATATGAGTTCACAGTAACAGCTAAATCAGGATTCGATAAGTACTCTCTTGAAAGGATTGTAAGCTTGTTCGGTGCGAAAAGGTCATCATCATCTAGAAGTGTGATAATGTCGCCGTTGCATTTGGAAAGCGCGACACACAAAGATTTGCCTTGATCCGTAGTATCGGAAAATATGGTCTCAACTTGCGAGGTTTTAAGAAAATTATCAATATCTTTATCATAGAATGCCTTTACAACAATTACCTGAATCAACTCCTTAGGGTAGTCCTGTTCTAAAGCTGTTTTTACGGCATCCATTAGATATGCCTTCCTTTTGTAAGCAATAACAACTATAGAAAATCTAAGATTCACTGCTCACCGATAAAATTTATGTAATTATATTTATCCTAATCACTACACATAGCGTCTCGAAAGTTGTGTATTTATAAAGGATACCTCTTCTGGAACATTTCCCTGACCCCATCCAAGCATTTATAGAATTCCCTCATCATTCTCTGTGACCATGCCTCATTGATCTCCGCCACTCTCAAATATATTATTTTCATTGAAATCCTCTGATGGGAGAGAATCAATGATTTTGATTCTTCTTCGAATTTCTTTATTCATGCGTTCTATGAGATTCGTTGAATGGATGGATCTCCTGATGGATTCAGGATAATCATAGTACCTGAGCAATTTGCCCAGGTTCTTCTCCATATCGTATACTGGCTTGGGGTACTTCAAAGACCATCACCTCTTGAACGCATTGAACTGATCAACGGCACCTTCCCTTGAGATCTGAATCAATCTCATCCCTGTCCTGCACTTTTACATGGGATTCACATTTCCTGCTTGCATGTATGGTACAGGGCTGGAAATCAGCCCTTTGATATAGCTGCTTGAAATGGGTCAAGCAATTCTGGACAAAATGCGAAATTAAATGTGAAAATATAAGTTCCTACCCATATATATGTTAGAGGAGAAAATGTATAACGCTGAGGAAAAGTTGAAAATCGTGATGGAAGGCATGAACGGAACTATCTAAGTTGCAGATCTCTTCAGGAAATATAATATCGGGACCGCAAGATTCTACTACAGAAAGGAACAGCTTACAAACAGTGCGCATGAGATATTTGAGAACAGTGGGAGAAAGAGAGATGAGAATCAGATAACGGCAGAAAAGGATCTTGAAATATCCAAGCTCAAGGACGTGATTGCAGAGATCACACAGGAGAATCTGGAGATCAAAAAACCTTGGAGAACGCTTGCAGAGGAGGGGAAAGACATGAAATCCATGTTCAATGACATCCACAGAACAATAACGAACGCAGTGGAAAGGGCAGAATATTCCATAACCCAAGTTCTGGAACACTTGAGATATCCAGGCCCAGCTACTATTCCCAGATGGATTTCTCACACTTCCTGGATGGAGGGTTCAATCCCTTCTCTGCAGGAGATGAGGAATGGACTGTGTTGGGATTCAAGCACCGGAACCCGGCGATGTCCTTCAGGGAGATCGCCTATACCCTGATCGATGAGGATATTGCATATTTCTCCCCTTCAACTGTGTACAGGATACTGAAAAAATACGATCTCATAACGCCATGGAACCGTGGGACATGGGCATCAACCAGGCCTGAACATGCAAAATCACCTGATGAACGCTGGCAGACGGATATCATGTATGTCAAAATAAGGGGGAGATTTTTCTACCTCCTCATTTTCATTGACGAATACAGCAGATACATAAAACACCGTGCTCTCCTGACGTCCAAGGATGCCGATTCAGTGTCACTGGAGGCACAGGCAGCAATAAACATTCTCACGAGGGATTCATTGGCAGAACCTCTTAAACGGGGGACAACGGATCATTGTTCATTGCAATGGAGTTCAAATTAACGCTGAAGGCAAACAACCTGACACAGAAACTCAGCAGACCTCATACACCGGAGCAGAACAGAATAATTGAGAGATCCAGCAAGACCATAAGGGAAGCACTTGTTCCCATCATCCTGGTGGATTACGATCAGGTCAAATCAGAGATGTCAAGGATCATTGAACACTACAACAACCACAGGAGACATTCGTCATTGCAATACCTTATGCTGGTGCAGTACTACAGGGGAGAACTGGAGGTCCTCCTAGCAGTAAGGGAGGCAAAGATTGAGAACTCAAAGCTATTGAGAAGGGAAAGAAATATGAAAGAACGAAAGGGAGGTGAAACGGCAGGGACCTTCTCATGATTCTTTTCGCTATTTGTCCAGAAGTCCGCGAAACACTACAGTAACGCAGATCCTTGTGGGGATTCTGTAAATGCGTAGATGAGATTAGAGAAGTATTCTAAGTCCAAGAGAGGCGTCATTAAATTTACACAACTTTCGAAAGGGCGCCCTACCTGTGGAGGTAGGGTTTGAAATTTATATTAGCGCGCTATTTGTCACTTCTAGCTGGATAAGGTACTAACAATGGTGTAGTCAGGGGTACCGATAAATGTAAAGTTACTGGGCCGCGTGATTGTAATTGCTAAGCCTATGTAGTAAGAGTCAAAATTCCTTATCATAAGATGCCCAGAAAATGTAAGGTCATTGTTGGAAGAAACCGATTCAAAAAAACTATAATTTGAAATAGACGAAATACAACCGCTCCCTAGTAATGAAAGTTCTCCAGAGACAATCATATTGGTAAACGTAGAGTTTGATGAGACCTTCTGACTAAAGGTTATGTTATACGACCCGGGAGAAAGTTCAGTGGATTCAGTTGAAAAAGAGAGGTTTGTATACGATGGTGATCTTTTAGCATAAAAACTGCTCATGCCAATGAATGTTTCTTTGGAGAACATTACTGGTGATCCCACGAAATGAAATTTATAGATTTCAACATTTCCTAACCTTACGTAAAGCCCGTATGAAACATTGTTAGCAAACTGATTTCCAAGCGAGGAAGAAAAGCCGGAATAAGGGGCCTGAAATCCACCCTGCGAATATGGGGCAAACACCGCATACTGTACCTGTTGATTGTTATAGTAACCAGAAAAATATAATTGCTGTCTGTTATCCAGTTGCACTATACCGTTCTGAACAAGTACGGATGCATTCATCGGAATTAGGCTAAACGCATTTGTGAGGTTTTTTTCTAAGGGTGTAACTGTGGTTTTATTATTTATATTTCCGGACTGAAAGTTTCCCACGCTAAATGGAGAAAGGAGGGCAAATGAAACCAGACTCGAAACTATTAATACTATCGCGATTTTTTTCGCTGCCATCGGGTTATGGAATATACTTCTGAAGACATGAATAAGTGATATGAAAAGAAACCCCGCAAATAAGTAGGGATATTGTTGCGTCAATGTATCATAGTAAATCGTCTGATTCGAATACCATGAAAGAAGGAAATAAACCAGTATTGGGAATGAGTAAATGCTTAAAAATGGCAGATAGAGAAGAGGTTCCATGACTGTGTTCAAGAAATAGAGTTTTGTCGAGAAATTTTCGGTTATGGAACGGAAAATGGATTCACTGGAAGAACTTAAGGTGGTTGATAAGTTACCAAGTCTACTAGCCGCAAACAAAGTACTTATTCCATACACTTTTATGCTCATTAAGAAGAACAGAGTGGGGATAATGAAAAACATAAGGTGCCACACTTGACCTTTAGCAATTGTTAAATTGATGTGAATCACTGTCTTACCATGGGATTTGAGTAGATTTTTTATAAATATAAGTAATTTACTTAGGTATGGCAATGCAAAAAGAGCAACCAAAATAACTGGTGCCAAGGGATTAGTTATCGATGCTAACACAATAAATACTGCGGTCATCACATTTCTATTTTTAATATAAAAATAATAAGCTATTAGTAGCAAGGGCTCAAAGAAAACCATAAGATTCCCGCCTTGAGTCATGAAACCATAAGTAGAAGGGTAAAGAAAGTAAACGATTTCTATAATCATTGAAAATAGGAGGTTACCTGTTAGCTGTTTTGATATGTAAAAGACCGCACACCCCCCTATTGCGATAAGTATAATTTGATCGAAAAGAAGAGT
>JAKAUD010000227.1 GCA_021827885.1 Thermoplasmata archaeon
CCCGTGAAAAAAAGAATATTCACCTAACCATGCCGGAGATGCAGGCACTCCTACTAGCCTTCGCCCTGAGCATTCCAGTGGGCTTTCTTACTGGCACAATAGGCACCAGCGGAGGCATCATGTTCATAGGCATAACCATGCTCCTCTTCACTGTACCTGCACAGAAAATGGTGGGCACAGCAACCCTTGCCATGTTCTTCTCTGCGTTCAGCGGGACTGTTGGTTACGCCTCGCTTGGGCTTATAGACTTTACTGCGGCCGTTATCATAGGAGTGGCATCCCTTGCATCCGGTATCGGATTCTCATATCTTGCTCACAGAACCTCTGAGAAAGGCATATATGCAGCCATAGGAACCGTGTTTCTCGTGGTGATCTTTGTGGAAATGTACAAGATCATACTATGACGGGCTGACATCTCCCACAGCTGAAGCTTGTGAGGTTCCTGCTTCATCGACAGTGCCTTTATATTCCATCTCCCGCCATCCTTTTCAGATGGTTTATCAGGCTTAAATTCCCCGCTGCCCGCAGGTACACCCTCTTGTATGTACACATAAACATTTTGCATTCATCCCACGGCTCAAATCGTGGGCTTTCTGCTTGGATGATCGTAAACCTGTGCAGGGATCATTCCTTTTTCCTTGCATCATCCAGGAGGAGCTCCTCGTATGCGTCATCATCCATCTCCATCACAAATGGACCGCTGTATCCACAATCGAGGCATTTATACTGCCCCATAATCATTATCATCGCCCCTGTCACGTTGTCAGAATGGCATATGGGACACACTTTGTGCATTTATGTTCATGCAGAACCTGAAGATAAGCATAATTCATGCTGGAAATGTTTATACACAAATAGCAATCGTTAAGCTGACTCACGGACTTGAAAAAACAGGGAGCGTATAGTATTGCTTAAAATTCTGAATGAAAGCAAGGTTTCTCCATTCATATCTTTCACGAGGGATGAGTGGAAGGCACTTCGTGATTCAACCCCAATGACCGTGTCAGAGGAAGACCTTAGCATAATAAGAGGAATAAACGAGAAAATCTCGCTCCAGGAGGTTGAAGAGGTTTTCCTGCCTCTGTCCAGGCTCATGAATATATATTACTGCGCAGCAAGGCAACTTTATGATTCCAGGAGGGAATTCCTCAAGGAGAAGGGGGAGAAAGTACCGTATGTGGTGGGGATGGCAGGCAGTGTTGCTGTGGGTAAGAGTACCATAGGGAGGCTCCTGAAGATCCTCTTCTCAAGATGGCCCACTGCACCGAAGGTTTCGCTCATCGCAACAGATGGATTCCTTCTACCAAACAGCGTGCTTGAGGCAAAAGGCCTCATGAACAGGAAAGGCTTCCCGGAGAGCTATGACGTGAGGGCCCTGATTCACTTTCTCTATGAGCTTAAGAGCGGGAAAGATGACCTCAAGATTCCCCTGTACTCACACCTGATCTATGATATAGTTCCGGGGCAGTTCCAGGAGATAAAGAGGCCGGATATAGTCATACTGGAGGGGCTCAATGTTCTCCAGACCAGGAGTACAATGGCATCCCAGACCAATCCTGAACTGCTTGTATCAGACTTCTTTGATTTTTCCATATATGTGGATGCCGATGTTGCGGACATAAAGAAATGGTACATCGACAGATTCCTGGTGTTCAGGGAAACCGCATTCAGAGACCCAAAATCCTTTTTCAGGAAGTATGCTGAACTGAACACTGAAGATGCCATAGCAACAGCATCTTCCATATGGGAGGAGATCAATGCTGTGAACCTGAGGCAGAATATTGAGCCCACAAGATACCACGCACACCTGATCCTTAAGAAGGGGCCCGATCATTCTGTGACCGATGTATTTATGAGAAAAATATGAAGCTGGGCCATAATTCTTGGGATCCTACATGGTAATTCTCATCATCTTAGAGCGGCCAGAAAAGATTCTTCCGGCCATAATTTTCAACACGGTTTGAAATACTTACCCTGTACAGAATCTCCCGCCATCTTGCTATCTGGCAGAAATTAATGGGTGTACTACGTAATTAGTACAAAAAAAAGAGCTTGCGAATTAAACCAAGTTTACTTGGTTTTCCTCATCATAACTTCATAGTATCCATCGCGATCATATACCCCTACAAGCTCATTTTGGGATTTGTCCACCCAGGCCGGAGCATCATCCTTTACGCTTGGATCAGAAGAATATACTGCTATAATATCCCCAACTTTCGCATCCTTGTAGGCAATGAGCATCTCCCAGAGAGCTCCAGGACAAATTGTTCCGCGCACATCAACGATCTTTGCCGGTTTCAATTCTTTTTCCATTTCATCACATCCTGTGGATTCTATTACAAATCCAGTATCGTAACTTGCCATATAAACAAAGCCATTTTTAACCAATGGCCGCTCTTACAGACTATTTGTTTCTATCAACTTATCGAGCTTTGTGTTGCCTTTGAATTTCTTTAACCTATATTCCGCAAGATTTGATCTGCTTATCTTCGAATTATCCATAGATTTCCTGAATACCTATTTTTGCCGTCTAGAACATTTTTGAATCCTCCTGCGTTGGCTCATTTGTTCTCTGCTCTACAACTGGATTCCACTCGATCAATAATTTCTTTACATTTTCAATGTCACTCTTCCTGATAATTATGACACCACGTAACAGTTTCCAGTGAGGGATGCTGCCGAGCAATCCTTTCCTCATGTACTTGTACTTCCCTGACTGTGTGCTTGTTTCCTTCCCGTAAAATCTCTTTTCGAACTTTTCACGATCAGTATTTTTCATCTTCCGCGGTATATGGAATATGATGTGCTCCCTTTATCATTTGGACAGTTATAAGAGAGAATATATAGAGCTAATGAGATATAAGGGGGAGTCCAGAGGTGGTTTTTTGAAACTCCTGCACACTCCGGTATATATGGTAATCTAGAATGGCAGAGAAATTCACAGTTGAGCAGAAGGAACAGATCACGTGGGATCATCTCCTCCTTAAACGGTGATCCCACAATAACAATGAATGGATGTTAATTTACCCTTTCCTGGGCTCTTAAGCATACCATCACACTTAAAAAAAGTGAGGTTGGATTTACCAGCCCATATATGTGGTCTTTTCCTTTGAGTAGAAGTCCAGAGCTTCTTCACCCATTTCCTTCCAGGTATTTGCCCCAGAGCTCTTGAATGCTCCGAATGGAGCCTGAAGCTCAAGACCAACCGTGGGTTTGTTGATCTTTATCACTCCGGCATCTACCCTTCTGGAATATTCCATGGCATTTTTCAGGCTGCTAGTCATTATGCCAGACGTATGCCCATATGGCACTGAATTGGCAAGATTTATCGCTTCCTCCAATCCGTCGACCACGGTAACGGCCAGTACTGGCCCGAAAATCTCTTCCTTGAATATTTTCATATCCGGAGTGACACCATCGAAGACAACTGGAGCCAGAAATAGGCCATTTCCTGCTTTAGAACCTTCACCGACGATCATCTTGGCCCCTTCCTGCTTTCCTGCCTCTATGTAAGAAACATCGGTCTCAAACTGCTGTTTGTCAACAACCGGGCCCATATCAACTTCGTTGGACCTGCCGTCTCCGTACTTCCACTCCTTTGTGGCTGAAACGAGCTTTTTTATGAAACTGTCATACACCTTCTTGTGAACAAGAAGCCTGCTTGTTGCAGTGCATGATTGCCCAGTTAACCCAAAAGCACCAGCCACAGAGTTTTTGACTGAAGCCTCCAAGTCTGCGCTTTCGTCCACGTAGACAGCATTCTTTCCGCCAAGCTCAAGCTGGATTCGGGTCATTGTACTTTTTCTACCAACTGACTGATATATGCCCTTTCCAACAGGTACAGAGCCAGTGAAGGAAACTGCCTTTATTTTCTCATTTTTCACGAGTCTGTCGCCTATCTCTCTTCCAGATCCAACTGCTATGCTGACAACATCTTCAGGCATTCCAGCTTTTTGCAAAGTCTCGATAAGCTTTGCAACAATTACAGGAGTTGCCGATGCAGGTTTCATTATAACTGTATTTCCAACTGCCAGTGCAGGAGCAACTTTCCATACTGGTATTGAAAGAGGGAAATTCCAAGGAGAAATCAATGCAACTGTTCCAAGAGGTTCTCGTGTGGTAAATATGGAAGTGTTATCATTGGCTGACGGTATCGTTTTGCCCCCATATTTCATGGCTACCGCACCATAAAATTTCAGGGTGTTGTAACTTCTTATCACCTCCAATTTACTGTCTTTGAGAGGTTTTCCCTCCTCAACTGTCATTAGCTCTGTGTATTCTTCCACCTGCTGCTCCATCAGTTCTCCTGCCTTGAGGAGAATGAGCCCTCTTTTAAACGGTGAGAATGCCGACCAACTGGAGGACGCCTCATCTGCCCTATCCACAGCTTCGTCAAGATCCTGTGAAGTCATTGTCTTAAGTTGTGCAATGGTTTCATTGGTAGATGGATTTACATCTTTCAAAACAGGGCCATTTCCTTTTACAGTTTTGTCTACAATTTCTTGGTAGCCTTTGTTCATGTAATCACATAGGAAATACACCTAGTTAAGACTAATTACTTACATATATGAATTTATGCCAGATATTATATAGATACACGAACGGTTGCCTTCGGATTATGACATAGATAAGATACTTGTGAAATATGCAGATTCAATTTCATCCATGGTTCTGGTGTAACAGAGCCTTTCGCAAGAGGTCCAAACCAAATAGAAGCAGTTAAGCATTGTGCCCCTTGACAAATGAACTTCTGAAGGTATTTTATAATTTCTAGAAGAAAAAGGGGTTCTTCCTGATAACTTTTCCACGAAAGCTCAATTTATAGTGAAACAATATGAACGTCAAGTTCTTACCCACATGAAAGTCCGATGACCCTGTTAATTTTCCTTATTCAGGACTCTTAAGCATACCATCACACTTTGAGGACCGATACAGTGCATATACATGAAAGAATATGACTACCTTAACAATGATGTGGTTTGTATACTTCAGGATCATGCCCTTAGACCCAATTCTACAAAAGAAACTTTAGCCTTCTTTATATGAACATATGATGTTAATCCGGAGTGTTCAACATCTTAGATAAAAGTATTCTCAAGCTTTCCCAAGTGTTCAATTTCCACTTCAACTTTATCTCCTTCTTTAAGCCACACTCTCTTCTCTTCTGGCATCCCTTGAATTACACCTTCTGGAGTGCCGGTAAGGATTATATCGTTCGGATGAAGTGTGAAGAATTTAGAAATATATGATACCAACTCCCTGGTATTGAATATCATATCTGAGGTGTTTGAGTTCTGACGCAATTCGCCATTAACTATGGTCCTTAACTGCAAAGAATCCGGATCTTTAACCTCATCTGCAGTAACAACCCACGGTCCAATGGGCACGAATTTATCCAGCGATTTTCCCAACAGCCACTGCGATGACTTAAACTGTAAGTCTCTGGCTGATACGTCGTTGGCAACGAAGTAACCGTATATATAATTCAGTGCATCCTTGCTTGAAATATGGCTGCACTCTTTCCCTATGACTATTCCCATCTCACCTTCATAATCCATCTCTTTGCTTTCCGCTGGAATTTCTATTTGTTCGAGATTGCCTGCTAAGGCATTATTGAATTTTCCAAAAAGGACGGGTTCCTTTGGAATCGCAGTTCCTTCTTCCATCGCATGTCTTCTATAATTAAGGCCAACACAGATTATCTTAGACGGGTTTTCAATGCACGGTAAGAAATGGAGGGGGATTTCAGTTTGTATTTTTCTATTCTTCAGTTCGTCGAGATTGTCAGTTATTGCCTGCTCAATTTTATTTATATCAAAATGGGATCTAATTAATTCATCAGTGTTTTTAAAAAGGGGAACAAAATTTTTACTTAACTGTGAAACAACGGATAAATTAAATAAGCCTATGGGTGTCGAAATCACTACTTCTTTATGATCATTTATAACAACATTAGCAAATTTCATAGATTCACCTTCGATCTGAAGAGATCGGTTTCTTGAATTTCATCACTTATGTTAATTATTATATATAAAGGTGATTTGTACATACTTTCTACTTCAAAATGTGTTATGTAAGGAAAGAAACTAAGAGCTGTTTCTTTATTTCTTTTCCATATATTTGAAATGTGTAAATTCACATTTTCTTGATTCACAGTTAGGTATAGGAATTCTTGTCTTAAATGAAATATAGTTACTTTGCATATTTGGATATTTATAAATCAATAACATGTCAATGTATGGAACGTTATATCGAGAAAGATGAAATTAAGCGACAACTGAGCGGAATAATGCCCCCCGTTGTAACACCATTTGATGAGACAGGGGAAATTGAACCAAAAAAATTTCGAAAAGAAATTGAAAAGATGCTATCATTTGGGGCCTCGGGAATCTCGGTCGGGGGAAGTACGGGGGAAGGTCAGACACTTTCTGATCTGGAATTAAAGCAACTGGCTGAAATAGCCGTTGAAACGGTAAACGATAAAGCTCCAGTCATTGGTGGGATAATAACAGAATCGACAGTCCAGGCAGTTAAAAAAGGAAAAATACTCAAAGAATTAGGTGTAAAAGCACTGATGGTTACACCGATACATTATCTATTTAGTACTGGGGATACAGGAATATATCAATTTTACAGCGAATTAAAGAAGCAGACGGAGATGCCAATTATAGTTTATAATGTTGTGCCATGGAACGTTGCTTCACCTGCAGTATTGTACAGGATGGCAAAAGAAGGTATCATAATTGGAGTGAAGCAAAGCGGCGGAGATATACATGCGCTAGGTGAATTACTTTCACGAGCAAAAGATTTGATGCCTATATTTACGGCCATCGATGACATGATGCTCCCATCTTTCATTCTTGGATCTGTTGGGGCCATATGTGCAATAAACACCTTGCTTCCCAGAACTTCAATCCGCTTGTTCGAAGCTGTTAGGAAGGGGAATATCAATGAAGCCCTAACTCTCCATGAGAAGATTATCCCAATTTTCAAGGCAAGCCTTAACGAAGATATGCCAGCAAAAATAAAATTCCTAATGAATAATTCTGGCTGGGACGTTGGATTTGCTAGACACCCCCTTTCAGACCCATTGGGAGATAAAAAGAAAATGCTATCAGATGTTGCAAATGATGTTAAGCATCTGGAGGAATCATGATGGACGCAACAGCATTAAAACAACAAAATGTAAAAATAGGGAGGTGGAGATGGGCAGTCGCTCTGATGCTGTTCTTCATTGCCACAGTGAATTACATAGATCGGGTCAATATTTCTTACGCTGCTCCGTATATTCAACAAGATTACCACATTAACGATTTTTATATGGGTATAATTCTGTCATCAGTTGTCTGGGCTTATGCAATAATGCAACTCCCCATGGGTTATTTAGTAGATAAGTTTAGAGCGAAAAGAATGCTCGGTTACTCACAACTTTCATGGGGAATTGTTTCAATGCTGACTTCATTGGGATTTGGTTTTGGATCATTCCTGGCATTCAGACTTTTCCTTGGAGCCTCGGAATCTCCAGCCTTTCCTACCAGCGCAAAGGTAACATCTTATTGGTTCCCAGAGCATGAACGTGGACAGGCTATAGGCCTTTATCTGACCGGTGTATTTATTGGGCCTATGTTTGCTAGCGCATTAATTGGTGCAATGATTTTCTATTATGGATTTAGAGCGATGTTCGTTTTAACTGGTGCCTTTGCAATTGTAGTGGTAATTTTTTGGTTTATTTATTACCATGAACCATCGGATGAAAAGAGGGTCACAAAACAAGAAATTTCTTACATATTTGGCAATAAGGAAGACACAGACAATTATAAAAGGAAGATACCTTGGAAAACTCTTTATAAATATCCTTCAACAATAGGATTACTGGTTGGAAACTTTTTCTTAGTGTATGTATCATTCATGTTATTAACGTGGATGCCATCATTTTTAGTTGATACATATCATCTTACAATTCTCGATACGGGTATCTATGCCACGCTTCCTTATGCAGGGGGCGCTATCGGATTCTACACTGGAGGTAAGATAGGTGATTATTTAATCCAAAAGAGAAACTGGGAGACTTTTAAAGCACGCAAGACCCTGATAATAGTGGGCGCTGCGTTAACAATGGAAGTATTTATTGCTAGTATAACTCCGTCTTTATTATTGTCTATAACTGTACTTACACTTAGCCTTTTTACCTATGGAATAGCTGGTGGCAATACCTGGATGCTTGTTGCCTCAATAACTAGCAAAGAAAATGTGGGTTCAGTTGGAGGGATAATGAATTTTGGAGGTTATGTTGGTTCGGCTGTAGCCCCAGTTGTTACTGGATTCTTGTTATTATATACAAAATCGTTTGTAGACGGATTTGCCATAGCTGCAATATTTGTAATAATTTCCGCAATAATTTATGGCTTAGTTGTCAATAATTTTATAGGTGAAGTCGATTCGAATACAAGAATTGCTACAGCTATGAAGTGAAGTCATAGGATTTAAGAACAAAATCCATTATTTTTTTTTCTGAATTTCTTAAATAAAGATCAATTGTAGAAGGTGATTTGCCCGTTAGCTGGGCTAGCTCTTTTATGGTAACTTTTTTTGGTATATCGTAATAGCCGTGCTTGTATGCTGTTAGTATAGTTTCAGCCTGTAAATTTGTTAAATACGGAATTATTGCAAATGAAATTTTTCTTAAATCAAGAGGGACATTTTGATTTTTTGAGATACTCGTGCATTTTGATGATTTTATTGTGGCTATATTCTCAATATTCTTCAATATGTCCTCATATTCGACTTTACTTCTTGCCATAAAATCCCAGTATTCAATTCCGCCAGTGAAAAAATACCAATAACTGGGAGTTTTATTTTCATACAGTATTGTAGCAATGGTATCGCCATAAATACCTGTAAAATTCAAAAATTTTACATGATTATTCCGCACGTTCGCTATGTTCATAATTCTGTTAATTTGTTTTATTGAAACAGTGTTCGTTAACTTATTCCTTAACTCTATAAAATCTTGGGAGTTTTTTGTCTTAATAAGAACTGAAGCATCACTGCTCTTATCGTAAGGATACAAGGTTAGACCAGCATCGATTACATAAATGTCTTCCAAATTCGATGTTATGTGTGACCAACAATCGTCATGCACCAATCTCAGATTACATTGAAACCAAGACATTTTGTCACATTCATTTTATTAAGCTACGATCAATATGAGTTACTTAAACTGATCGGCTAATCCGACTCTGAGGGAAATTCTTGGATTCCGAGTAATAATTAAACCAGCTCAATACTTTTAATCCTACTTCCCTTGAATGTCCTCTCTGCATTCCTGAGGTGGCAGTATGCAGTAATGTATTTTCTCTTTTTTTCCATGATATCAACGGTTCGTTCAGTTTTCACCGTTGATCTCTCCTGCTATGTGATTTTGTAGGATAAACGCCGGTCAAGATTTGTGCAAAATCGCCGGTTTGAAATTGACCCTCTTTATATATACTTTCATTGCTTTTCACTCTTTCTTCATTGTCGGTAGAGAATTCCTTCTCTTGCCTTTCAAACGGTAAGATTCCCCCCTTATGTTAACCACAGTGCAGATGTCATGAAAAAAATTCTTCTGACCACGCTATCATGAGGATGTTAACGTGAGAGACGGAGAAGACGATCGTTGCACCACTTGGCCTGCGAGGCCGCACTGCAGATCGATCGCCCTTCGCTCTGACATAATACCCTGGAACAAGGGCGAATAGAAGGCTATCGAACATTCTCCGGCTTTAAAATCTCACCAACCACACCGGAGGTGGAATGAATACAGATAGGAATGGATGTTCATAAACGTAGTGTATACATCACAGAGATGGAAGATAATGGAGATGTGAGGGAACAGTATGAGATTGTGAATGGTGAATCTGCATGGACAGGGTTCAGGGAGAGATATATCTGCAAGAAGCCGGAGATATCACTGGAAGTGCCCGCGTCCGGGAAGCACGCTGCCCGGAAGCTGAGGGACATGTGTTTCTCCGTGAACCTAGCGGATCCCTCGAAACTCCCTCTCATATTCAACACAGGGAAGAAGAATGACAGGGAGGATTCATACAAGCTTGCGGAGCTCCTCAGGCTTGGCGGCTTGCCGGAGGTGCATCTCCCTTCCCGTTACTCCGATGATCTCAGATCACTTGTCAGGTGCAGAAGTTCACGGGGAGAGATCATAACCATGCTCAAGAACAGGGTTCATGCCATCCTGGCCTCTGCAGGCATCAGCATTGATGCAACAGACATATTGGGAAAGAAGGGAATGAAATACATTCTGGGATGAATGGATAAACTTTCCACTGCCCAGAGATTCGTTCTTGGTGATCTGGTGGATCAGTAACATACCTGATGAGGAAAGAATCCACCGTAGAGGATGAGATATCCAGATCTGTCATAAATGACAGGAGCGTGAAGATCCTCATGACAATCCCCGGTATCGACATATGTTCATCAGCCGCAATCATGTCAGAGATCGACGATATATCCAGATTCGGTTCAAAGGAGAAACTTGCTTCCTATGCCGACCTTGTACCGAGACAGGGTCAGTCCGGCAATAGGGACATGAGGGGACATATAACGAAGCATGGTCCGTCAATGCTCCGATTCATACTGGTGAATGCTGCACACAGTCTTATAAAATACTCAGAGGGGATGAAGAGAAAATACCTCAGCCTTGTGAGGAGGCTGGGAAAGAACCGTGCAATAGTTGCAATAGCCCGCATATTAATAGAGACCATATATACAATGCTGTCAAGTGGCACAGAATTCATTGACAGGGTCGATACACTGACGGAGAGGAAGATGGTCGCCATGAGGTGAAGGGCAGTAAAACCTTCTCAGGTCCCCAGAATGGAAGATCGAATGAATGAACTCAGGAACGTTCAGAAGAAGAGGCGAGAGAGAAGCGGCAGTGAAGGAAAGATAGATAAAGTGGATGCCATCACATGAATGTCATAGAACTTTTTTCATAGAAGAAGTGGTGCAGTATCCTGTGAAGGACAGCTGAAGCCATCACTGAATCTCCAAGTATCTCGCCCCATTCGCTGAAAGACTTGTTGGATGTGTATATAGTTGAACGCTTCTCATACCTGGACGATACGAACTGGAAGAACAGGTTGGATTCCTCCCTTGTCAATGGCAGGTAACCGATCTCGTCCATTATCATGAGCCTGAACCTGGAATACGTCTTGATTCTGTATTCAAGCCTCTTGAGATCATAGTCGCGCTTCAGCGTCTGCACAAGCTTCATGGCAGACGTGTAATATACCGGAATATCGGACATGATTGCACGCATTCCAAGTGCAATGGACAGGTGAGTCTTCCCCACCCCTTGAGGCCCCCGGAAGACAACGTTCTCGGTATTGTGCATGAACCTCAGTGTCTAGGGGGAAAATGGATAACATACCCTGAATTCGCTTTTTTAACTACAAAAAACATGCGAAGTTGAGATCTGAGTATATAAGCAATCTTCCAGATTTCCATGTGGAATTACGGGTTTAAACCTAATAGGGAATGGGGCTGACCGGATTTGAACCGGTGACCTCCCGGTTATCAGCCGGGTGCTCAAACCATGCTAAGCTACAACCCCTGTTTCCAGAAATACTGGAAATGGAAGCCCCCTAAAATTGGAGGAGCCGTAATAAACATTTCGCAACCTAACAGTAGATATGCTTGTTCAGTTTCCAATTTCTAATGGATTACTTCCTGTGGAAAATTTCATTCAAGTTTTCTGAAGAAGAGGCGCATACCGGGCAAATCTCGCTGGATGACGGCTGGCCGCAAACTGCGCATTTTCCCACTGCCGTATCTGAGCCGCCCCGTATTGATGGCTTGATCCTGTCAAGGAAGTTCAGCAGCGCAAAACGTGTTCCAGGGGAGCGTTCTTCAAGTGTTTCCACAACGTCGCGAAACGTGTTTCTCTGTGCTTTTTCATAGTAAGGGCACCATGAAGCATCAAAGTCGATCCCCTTCAGGATGGCGTAAAGCATTACCTCCTTCTCTGGAATGCGCCTCAGGGGCAGTATCCTCCTGACCATGCCTTCCCGGGAATCACTGTGCGGTGCCATCCTGGCAAGCCTGTCAACGTCTCCTCGGGCCACATTCATGAGTATTGACTGGGAGTAGTCGTCAAGATTCATGCCA
>JAKAUD010000031.1:0-4289 GCA_021827885.1 Thermoplasmata archaeon
ACCTTTTGGCATCTGCATAACAGTAGGGTTCTGTAATACTCTCGTTGCCGTCCTTGACCCACAGGAAAAAAAGGTAAAAGTAAGGGAATGTGACGACATCCTTTTCCTAAGAAGACTTTCATTCGGTTATCTTCTTATCCAGCAGTATTCCGTTTCCCCCATAGAGTGCAGGTGCAGTCCCATGCGGATTCGCACTCTCAGCTTTTATTGATTTCATTCGAAAAAATCCCCCCCCATCTTCTCTGATGTGTGTTTTGCAACTTCCCTGCCCGTAAGGTGCGTATAGACCTGCGTGCTCGACAATGACGCATGCCCTAGGTGGATTTGTATTTCCCGTATGTCAAGCCCGGCTCCGTGCGAATCTCTTCTCAGAAGCGCGGTGGCACACCAGTGCCTCGCCGCATGTGCATGGAACCTGGAGACGCCTGCCTTTGTACCTATATTCTTCACGAGATTCCTCGTCCATCCGTATTTTAGGCGTCAAATTTTGGTCGTGAAGAGCGCGAAAGGGTCGGTGGGAGCCCTGTATGTCGATATGTATTCATTGACCCTCTCAGTGAGGATCTGTGGAAGCCGGATAATCCTCGGCCTCTCGTTCTTTTCGCTCCTTATGTGAGGAGGTTCCCCTCAAGATTATCCAGGTTGGTCCATATGAGCTCCCTGATTCTCATGCCTCCGACGAAGAGAAGATCGATGATGCACGAATTCCTCGAAATCGAGGAGGATCTTCTTCATTGAAACACCTCTGCAGGCCCCGGAACAGCTACCCTCATCGGCATTTCTCCGGGAAAACGTTTTTCCTATTCACCCATAAGGCTCTTGTACCTTGTGGATGCCTCGCTGTTGGTATCGTGCAGGTACGGGTTCATGGCGAACTGCACCTGTCTTATTACCTGGGCGCCCTGTCTCATCTCCTCCAGGGCCTTGGTAATGTGGGCATGAATGGACTGCTTGTAATCCACGAATAAGATCTTCTCTCTTCTGGAAAGATTATATTCCTTCCTTGCTATCTCTCTACTGAGTTCCGACAACTCAGTTATTTTTTTTAGTCTTATTAATGACCTCCTGCAACTATCGCTTCGGTGCATTTTTAGAAAGAACAGTGGTCTTTTTTTCCACCATACAGCATAGAGTTTTCTGAACAATTCTGGAAAGATTCAGGTTATTGTCGGAGAGGAATTTCTGCAGTCCCCTCCTTATTGTTATGTTCTTTCGTACAATTGCTATTGTAAGTTGATATGTAGAGTGTGTATTTATAGCTTGTGCATATCAACTTACAACTTACATATGAAAGAATTAATTGCGAATTCAGTTTACATCATGCATTGTGAGTGATAATCCGATAAAAGTTCTTGAAAAACAATCCGGTTTAATCCGCTTGCTTATTTATCTCAAAGATAAGTCTCCGGTTAATGTACAGTCTATAATTGATGATTCTGATATCTACCCAAACATAATGTATGCATCGATAAGAAAAGCGAAAGAGATAGCTCTGATTGAGGATAAGGTCGATAACTCAAAATATCCTCCCAGAACGATGTTGAATTTAACAGAGAAGGGAAGACTTGTCGCTCAAAAGTTGAAGGAGATTGAGGATATTTTGAAGGGGTGAAGCAAACGGGCAGTATCTCGAAGACACTGAACAAAGCAAAATTCAGGGCAACCATGAACGGTTTCTTCTATCTGCAAACTTACAGAGAAACAAATAAAATGTCATTGAGCAAGGATGAGGTAATTGTGCTGCTTACCAGGAATTTGTTCCCGAATGGAAATATGCCGGCAGAGGTCAACGTTACCGTGAGCTGGAATGAAAATGAAGGAAATTGAGGAGATTTTGAAGGAGACGGGGGCATGAAGCCATTTTCGAATTTTTCAAACAAGACTAACGATTCCAAAGACGTTCTCCCTGGCTACACTCTTATCTCTTATTCCCTTGGAGTATGCATAACTTTAGCAACGGGTGTTTTATGAATCAAAAAATTGAGAAATCATCAGATTGGGGTTTCTAAATGAGTAAAAAATTTGAATACGATGGACGAAGCATCGAACCGCAATGTGAAATAAGCCATGCCGATACTTTTCCGTGTTTTGATTTCTTAGACAACAATATACCTACAGATTATGTGGACTTAGTGTGCAGTGCCTCACATTTTGTTAGAATGAACATAGAAAAAGACCCTAATGGTAAAACAGTTCTAAAAAATGGAAATGACAGCAAGATGATCTCTGACTTTGTGAGAAAACAAAAATTAAATTATTCACAAATGCCAGACGCTGATAAAGAAATGTTTGAAGACTTCGTCGGTTTCACAAGTATAAAACATCCCTATGGGTCTGCAGTGTCAATGAGAGTGTTAATGGAAGATTTCTTCAAGGATAACTTTCTGGCTCCGGCGATAAAGAATTATCTTTCGAGTAGTGATAAACAGAAACTATTCGAGGAGGCAAAGTCAAAACAAATACCCTTTCTATCTTTATCGCTTCAAAAGATAACATTCTCGGGACTTCTCTATATAATGAGTAATGGAGCAAACACTGTCAACTCTCAAGGGAGAACAGTGCCTCTCAAAAGGGCACTGATAGATTCTTTTTGGGAATATATTTCCACAGACTCCACGGGAAAAATAAGAAGATTAAGTAAAAATGAATCTGATACTGTAGGTCAAATATTCGATACTATTTCGACAGTCATTCATGGAGGGCGTTTTGATGCCCTTCAAATTTTTAACGATTCTCTGAAATTCTTCGATATACTTTCGGTATACTTTGAACAAAAAAATATGAAGTGGTTGTGATTAAAAATGGATACAAATGAAGAATATATTGATACAATTTCGCTTCAGGTTGCGGCACAAATTATAAAGCACATTTCCGCTGGCCTTTACAGAAGCCCTGGAAGTTCCATAAAAGAATTATTGAGTAATTCATTTGATGCTGATGCTTCCAATGTAGATGTTACCTTTCATTTCAGTTATCCAAAAGGGGAGCTTTACCTCGATAGGATTACTGTTAGGGATGATGGATCCGGGATGTCTATAGAGGATTTGTACTACGTATTCACACATGTTGGTGGAAGTGAAAAGAATACTTCCAAAGGGGCGCAGCTTACTCCAAAGAAGAAAAGAAAAACAGTGGGAAGAATGGGAATTGGTATGCTGTCGGTTGCATCAGCTTGCCGCGGCTTCGTCGTAAGGACAAAAAAAGCTGATGCAACTCGAGAATATATAGCGAGAGTATCTCTAGCCTTTTTTGACGACACGATTCAACGCACAGAGTCTATGGACAAATCTAAATTAGGAAATGTGCAACTGATGTCCAGACATGTGGGTGGCTATGACTCGTACACTGAAGTTGAAATAAGTGATTTTAAACCACCATTCCTTGAATCAATAGTTCCAACTATACAATCTTCATATATATGGAAACATCCGAGAAACAAAAGTTCTGATGAGGAATATTTCGAAAATTTCGTAGAAAACATACAAAGCATTGGAAAACTTGGAAAACTTGCTTTGATAGACAGACTGGTAACTGACATAGGATGCATGAGTCCGGTCGAATATCTTCCAGATGGTCCAGTCAGAAGCAAGGTTATAGTAAATGGTGTGGAATTTCCTGTACCTGGTACAGATGCTCCGGAGTACATTAAAATAAGAGAAAATACCAAGGAACTTGATTTTAACGTCCGAATAAAATTAATGACCTCATTGCAAAATAATGAAGAAACGGAGCGCAATTCATTTAAGTTGTTCAAACCATTTTTGTATCCTAGTCTTGAATTGATTAGAAAGACAGGATTTGATAGCCTTGAGCCATACGTTTATGTGTTACCTCAGCGTAATGACAAAATTCTGAATGATGATGGTGATTATGAGCATATCGTGGTGAATGGTTACTACTATCATCAAAGCAAACGAATTGAGCCAGCAGAGTATAGTGGACTTCTATTCCGTGTTTTCAACGTAGCACTAGGAAATGAATTTAGTGATCCAATGAAATTTTTCGTTGATACATATATGATTCAACAGCAATCTTTTGTCGAAGTCCATTTGGATGACGGATTCCAACAGATAGTTAACTTGGACAGAGAAGGACTTTTTGAAGGAAGTAATGTGTATAGGTATTTGAAAAATTATCTGGTTCATTACATTCGTGGTGAAGCACCTCCACTGCCAACAAGAGTCGTAACAGAAGACAAGAAAAGTATTGTAGAGGTTCAATTTAAAAAGGAGCAAGAAAAGTTGTTTCCAGAGAACAGGAAAGATTCTATTGTTTCCAGGATCAAAAAA
>JAKAUD010000031.1:4299-11994 GCA_021827885.1 Thermoplasmata archaeon
GAAGAACTCAATTTAGGGCAAGAAGAATAACAGAAAGGACAGAGGGCCTGAAACAGAAGATTTTGGATGAATATAATGTTGAAGATTTAAAAGTTAAAAGAGCGCACTCGCTTGCCGAAGTCGGCTTATTTCATGAACAGGATATTTTGGTAGCCAGAATTCCAGTATTTACAAAAAGGAAGGAGTTGTGGGAACTTCTATGTATTGGCCTTTTGCACAATTTAGGGGACGATAAGGAAGAGAAAGATAGAATTATGTCATTCATAATTGACCTTTACAAAGAAGTAGAAGAAGGAAAACTTGAAGAGACTCAATAATCTCTGTATGCCCCATTGGCAAATAGTCTTTCGATTGATTTCAATTCTTGCCTCGCGATCAACACTAAATTCAATTCGTCTTGAAGAGCTAACAATTTACGTAAGATGGAGTGCCGGAATTCAATATTCAACCATCATTTTCTCCCATCTTTTCTGAAATATCTTTTTTCAGATTCTTGCTTTCTTCGACAATCAATTTCCTAAATTCAATACTGCCCTTTCTACCGTCAAAATACCAATATTATCAGGTTTCAGCTCTCACCAGGATCAGTTTTATGATCACTGGGAGAGATATTACTTTCTAACCTCAGAGTACAACAAGAGCTAAAAGAGAAAGGTTCCCTATTTAAAACTGCACACTCCTAAGGTATGAAAATAAATTGATTGTTAAAAGATAGGACTAAGCTCTAATCATCGAATAAATGTAATTCATTTCTAATGTTGAGTATAACCTCGCCCGGAGCATTCTCTCAGTTTCGCTTATAGGAAACGCCTCATTGAATGTTCTCCCCTTTTGCGATATACCTGGCCATCGTTCCCGCAACACGCCTGACATTACTCTCTGTACTGCGTTTTTTGTTGCATCCATATCGCTAGTTGCCTCATCTAGCGTATTTGCCCCTATTGTTGTTAAGTGCAAATCAATTCTCGTGAGTCCAAGTATATTTGGCAATTTGATATCCGGAGGATATCTGAATCGAAGAAAAGACGTAACATGCGGTTTCTCGAGGCTGTTAGGGCTTTCGTGTTCTGTCTGAATATCTACTGCATCGTGTATGCTCATAGTTCTAGAATAGGTGCCTTCTTTAAGATATAGTATGTCTCTGAGGTCCTCGATTCTTTTCGGACGCCCTTTAAGTGTCTTCACCATGCCGACTGCGTTTTTGAGAACAAATTCTTCTCTCTCAAAATTGGTTTTGTTCTTGAGTATTTCATATTTTCTTAACCACTTTCCCAAGAAAAATAATGGTCCATCAACAAGAACATAATTCTGATTTCCATAAGCTTCTCTGAATTTCGATAGTACAATCATCTCAAGAATCTGTCTTATTGTGTTCACTCTGCCTTGTGCTCGTCCACGCACTTTACTTATATTAAACAGATTTTTATCCATGAGTAATCTGTTTATTAATTCCGGGTGAGAATCCTCTTTGTCATAGGCTTCTCGAATTAAGTCATTTTCAGCCTCACTATTCCTTTCTATATTGTTAAACGTAGTGTCACATAGGATTAACGGTTTTATTTGCCCATTAAAACCAAGACCTACGATAGGGTCTTCTGAGATCTTTGTCTCAGGTATTACCATTCCCTTGTCAACCCATCCTTGAATAATGTTCCCGTCCTGGAATCCAGCCTCAATCATTCCTCTAAGCGGAAGCAGAAGAAGCAGATTATCGTGCACGTGCCTGTGGTCTGTCTTAAGTTTTTTGTCTTCGTTTCTTATTGTAACACCGGATGCAATATGGCTAAGTATAACAGGGACTAATGCACCCAACTTATCCAGCGTTACCCAGTAAATGACACTTGATCTTTGCACGCCATCTATAAAAGCTCGGAAGTTAATCTTGTCTTGCCCAAACGTGGTATTTTCGGATGCTTCTTCTGGCCAGAGTGGTTCAGCAGTTCCACTAAGGTCAAACGTTGTCGGGACTAATTGTAACTCCTCCGAATGTTGTGGATCAACTGCTCTGCCGAATCTGCTCAACGAGGCTAATATGTCTCCGATCTGCTTTAATTGCGATGTGACGGGCACCTTTTATTTCACCTGCTCAAGTGTGTGTATGGGCTTTGGAAATGAAATAATGATCGGACGAGAATGAACGGCATGCCAGAGAATCATATCACCCTTGCGAAGAACCATTGCCTTTTCCTTAAGACCTCCTTGTAACCATTGAAAAGCATCTCCTTTCAAGCTTATTGAGTGGGTCCTGCCAATTGCAAAGGTCGAAGTGTTTGATATCAATTCCTCATCCACTTGGTTTGCAACTTGTTCTGCCCCTATTAGGCTGAGCCCGATACTTCTTCCTCTTGCTGTAATATCCACAATGTGTGTTTTGAGTTCCACACCGAATCTTCCAGCTGGAGCAAATTTATTAAGTTCATCAACAAATACGATGACTCTGTCTGGAAAGTCTTTTAGATTTACTTCCCTATCTCTGATTTTGAAGGTTTCCTCCTTATTTCTTTTAGCCTCAAGTAACCGATTAATCATATCATAAATTTGAGTGAACACAAGTCTTTGCCCTTTTGAGTGCAGTTTACTAATATCAATCGACCACACATCTCCGGCTTTGAGTTTTTCTATGGGTACCGGTTTTCCCGTGCCGTCTTTCTGAAGTAAAAGGCCTCTCAGTTGGTGATCAACAGCTTGTGAGAGCCTATTAATTATTTTACTCAAGGTAGCTGTGTGATGCGTGCTGAAGCCAATAGATACCCACTCTCCTGACTTTTTGCTCTGCAATTGAGAAAGGACTGTTGACAGGTCCTTAAAGTTGGTCGGCTTAGGAAGCAACTTGAAATCGCTATGGGAATTAATGTCATCGACGATGGAAGAAATCAGAGAGACTGCCTTTTCATCAAGGTCTTGTGGATCAAATAACGATGATAGAGCGACCCCACCATGTTGTGTCAAGTCTGATAGCCCGTAATGGAAAAGCTCTGTCTGTTTTTCATGCGACCTGAAAGTTAAAGGGTATTTGGAATTGTCAGGAGTCGGAGGGGCAAAGAATTTAACCCTGGATTTTATCTCAAAGGGATTAAGGCCCTCTTCTATACAGCTATTCCAAAGTTCTAAGTTTCTTGAGTCACCTTCTTCTAACGAAGTTTTGAGCTGTTCAAGGTTATCGGGGCCATCGTCGATCCTCATTAAGTCGGCTTCTTTGACATTAAAAAGCACTGCAGCTACATTATCGCTACGGCTTTCGGAGGTTTGGGTTTGGATGGTTTTGCTTATTGCGGAAAATATTATGAAAAGAGCATAACTCGTTTTTGTAGCCAATCCAGAGGCCCCGGATATATTCAAGTGAGCACCTTCGTAGCCAAGTAAAAATCTAGAATCTACAAAAATTGGAACCGGTGTCTTGGTGTCATCCCATGTAAAACCGGCCAATATTGCAAATTCATCTGGTATGTCAGCGCCGTAAGCTTCTGTGATCTCATTGGCTGTAGCAAAAAAAACAGGCCAGTTCCCCATAGGTGGTTCAAACCTGCCATCATTACGAAAAACAACGGACACTTTCGTAACTTTGATTACAGGACGTGATGTCGCTAACTCAACGGTAGGATCACCATACCCAGTAGAATAAAAATCATCTATAGGGCTTAGTATTGCACTTGTTGTATACATATCGATGGCCATGCCTATTATCTTTACTTCTCCCTCTTCACTTTCCCCTCTGACACTAACTATGCTACCAATTTCTATGTGGAGATCTTTTCTGTCTTCAGACCAAAATTCGAATTCTGTGGCCTTTGCCAGACTTTTGGTAGTTATCGCAACTCTTCCGATTATTCTAGAATTTCCGTCTGTATCACTTTTATTCTCACCAGCTTCATGAGCAGGGTTTGGCCGGTCCTCCTCTTCTTCTGCTGTGCTTTGGGGCCTTCCCACCTCTGAGAGGTACTCCATGAGAAGGTTAATTTTTCTCCTGTCGTCGGTTTTGAGTCCAGCAAGTTCAGCTTTGCAGGAATTTATGAGCGAATTAGTATCTTTTATAGCATTTCTGTCTTTCTTCAAGATATCTGAGAGTACCTCGCTTGCTTTAGCTACAATCTTTTGTCGTTCCTTAGATATACCTTGCTTACTGTGCATATCTCTACTAGATTTCAACCATTTTTCGAAGTCTACAAGCAAATCAGCCAGATAACTCAATAACAGACCACCCCGCTTATTCATTAATCTATCTGCAAATACGTTTTAAATCTTTTGGCTTTTAACATCTAAAACGTTTTAGTTAGTCTTTTTTTCCACTTTTGCCATATAATTTAAATAACGGCCACTGGTCATAAGAGCACGAATCTCATCAATTTCTTTTTGCGTTATTATGGGAATATTAACATCCTGTTGGAGTCTAATAACCTCGTTCAATATACGTTCGCGAAACTGTATCTGGAGTCTCCCTTTCTTGCCGTCGTTTCTGAGGTATCTGTTTTCTGTTTTCTTGCTTTCTTCCACGATCCACTCCCTAAATGCAAGAAGTTTTTTCACCCTTTCATCGCCGGACTTCGCGAGTGCTATCATGGTCCTGTCTTTCATCACCACAGTACACATCCAGCATCCGAACCTCATAGCTGTATTTCCGTAAAGGTCCACAACATATTGAACCTCAGGAACAACAGTTGCAGCTGGCTTCATGAGAAAGTACCATACGTCCTGTGCGGTCCAATTGATCAAAGGAGCAGCCACATCGATGCCGTTTTGCTGTGCCCAGGCATCGCTTCCGCACTCACTGGAGTCTCCAGCTAAGCAGGAGTTTTTGAGCCTGATATCTCTCTGCTGGCTCTCGCCGATCCTCATACCAGTAATGAATAGACCTTTATCGTCGTGAAATTTTCTGGACGGCTTTATTTTTATTTTCGGTGTACACCACCTGAATCTTGGCCCTGGAGGAGGATAGCCTCTCCCTATCATTCGTACCCAGTAAGTGTCCTCTATGTCTGGATAAACGATTTTAACCTTCGCCGGGTACTTTTTCTCCAAAGCTTCAAGGAATCTCCGGGCAACATTGACCATTTGCGGAATCTCCATCATAGTATCCGCATAGGTGACATTAATATCTAAGTCTGGATGAAGTGCTTTCACGTAAAGCGCAAGGACAACTAGTGCAGTACTGTCTTTCCCACCACTGTAGGTTACGATCCATCTCTTGTTCCTCTCGTACAGTTTTTCACATATTTGCACGCTTTCATTGAACCTACCAATGTAATAGCTTGTAATTCTTGACGGCAGTGAAAGGATCTCGTCATTGTACTCCGGTTGCAAAAGCTCCATAATAAACACTAACTGGTATATATAAGATCTTGTTGTTGCAAAACGACAATCCTAAATGTTCTGAACCCTGTTTCCTCTGAATGAAACGTTTAAGAGTTAGAGTGACATGAATAAAGATGCCAGAAGAATCAGGAAAACCAGATAACGCAAGAAGCTCGGCGATATATCTGGTAAGCGAGAAAAAAGGGAAAAAAGCCCTTTTGATATTCGACAGCGGAGACGAATTAGGAAACGTCCATATCTACGAACTCAAGGAGTCTATACCATTTCAAGAGGTAAGAAAGGAGTTGAAGAGTCTCTTGGGTCTGTCAGATAGCGTTAATCCAGGTCAAACCATGATTATTCCATCTTGGGTTGAGCACAAGTATGGTTATCCGTCCATGACTTATGAAATAAAACACTAGTGATGGTATTCGGTTGTGTTTCTTTTAAACGCACTCATTAAATATTTTTAATGGCTAATCCACTCTGATGAGTGCTAGTATCAAGGTAGTCGTAACACATCCAGATGGGAATCCTGCCGCCGGTGCTAAAGTTTCTCTTTACAACGAGAGTGCAGTTTTCAATTCAGTGAAAGACTGGCACGGAATAACTGACAAAAACGGGACATGTGACTGGGAATCTATGAACACTGGTGCTTTTGGAGACATTTACCTTTTCAAGGCAAATTGGGTAGATCAGAAAGAGGACTTGATTTTCTCGGGTGAAAAGAGGGAAAGGGTAAAGAGAGACATAACTGTGAAGATTAACTTGAAAGTTGCCGGCCTGGAGGAAATATTCCAACTCAATATAAGTAAACAAGATCTTGACAACATATCGACAATTGACGATGGTCCAGAGGTTGTCAAAGTTATAAGGGAACTCTCGGTAACAACCAAGAGCAAGCTAGCCCATGCTTCAGTAATGCTGGAATCTTATGCGATTGAGTCCTTTATAAGAACACTGGTGAAGAGAAATAACAAATGGAGCGATGGCAAGCATGGAGACTCTGACGCTTGGACAGATACTTGACAATGACGTAGTAAAGAACCTAATCAATACAGACCTTTATCGCCGCATTAAGTTATTCAAAGAATTTAGAAATCCTGCAACCCATCCCAAGCAGATAGGCTCTTACTTTGACGAGGCCATAATTGGACTTGAACTGATAAGGGAATTTATAAAAACTCTCTTCAACAAGCCTGCTGCTTAAAATTTAGTGAAACATTAGCACTTGTGCGTCCTACTAATTCATCAGTAATTATAGCTATCACGTAGTACCCCTCTCCAGTTCAGCGATCTTCTCCCTGAGTATCCCAGAGAACTCCGCGAAGTTGCTGCTCTGCCTGAGCGCATCCTCTATTATGTTCAGGTCCTGAAACTTCCTGTCGTTCCAGCCCTTGTTATATCCAAGTTTCCTTGCCCTCTGCACCGCAAGGTCATCGGGTAAGTAAAGAGATTCGCCCCGGTTGTTCATCGAACTACCAAGGTTCCGGGAATACGTATGCCTTTCGGGAAAGAATAAAAATGAGAAAGTGAGCTATTTTATGAAAACCACTTATCTCAGGTACACGGGTTATACATAGGTCGGTTGCCATAATCATCTATGAAGAAAGAGAGAACAATTGACGTAACTCACGTATCTGCAAAAGGAACTTCATACAGGATAACAATACCCGTAAAGATCGCAAAGATTCTTGGGCTTAATGACAGAGACATACTGAAATTATTGACGACAACGGCGTGAAGATATCGAAACTGGGATAAGGCATTTTCATCTTCCTTGGGATTTTAATTCCCTTTTCTCAGAGATCCAATTGTTTAGCTTGCAATTCGAATCGGATCTTTCAACTTTGCTGGCCAGCGTGTTCCTCAAGTAAATCACTCACGTCGAAATGAAACACACTAGCTAGGCTTTCTTTTCTGGGAAACGATTGACACCCACAGCATTTGATCTCTGCATTTGTAAAGGAAAAAAATGGTAATTATAAGCCCCGCAAGGAATGAAATTAAGTGGACCAGTGAGTCCACGCCGGGAGCAACCGAAAAGAAAGCGGGAAAGTCAACAATAGGGTAAACAAAAGTGAAGAGGAAAAGGAAAACGGTGAAAACGTATGTAGTGTACTTGCGCCACTTCCCTCCGCTCCTGTTTCTAGTTTCGTTCCCGATGTCCCTTTTCCTTACCTTCCTGAAGAAAAATGTGACGTACAGGTATAGGTCTATATACGCAACTGCTCCTATCGATCCCCAGAACCCGTATACAATTCCAGATTGTCCGAACGAATAGCCGCTTGGTTCCTTAGCAACATACAATGCCAGATCGACAATGTTGGCAATCAGAGGTGCCCCCAGAGATGCCAAAACCGATACAATGTATCTCCAGACCCTTAAGTACCGGCTGTATGCGGC
>JAKAUD010000041.1 GCA_021827885.1 Thermoplasmata archaeon
AATCGGGAAATCTAAGAAAATTTTATCTTAAACATAACAATAGACTGCAATATTGCCACTGTAGCTCAGGTGGTAGAGCAGCTGACTTGTAATCAGCAGGTCGGGGGTTCAAATCCCTCCAGTGGCTCTTTTCCTACTTTCCGAAGCTACATACAAAGAGCGGAAATCCTATTTACAGGGTAATTAATTGAATAGTTTACTATTTCAGCAAGAAATGGATATCGTATGAATTTTCAAAAACATGTACGGCAAAAGAATGCATTAGGGCTGTTGAGAAGGCATGTGCCATCAGGTTCCCTGATGGAAATCCCCATGATCTTGTTCTGAGGACAGACAACGGGCCGCAATACGTATCTGAGACGTTCAAGAACACAGTGAAGATTCTTGGAATAAAGTCAGAATACATACAGAAGCACACCCCTGAGGATAACGGTGACATTGAATCATTCCACAATTCTTTGAAGACGTATTACATATGGGTAAATGATATTGAAACGTTTGATGACGCCAAGAGACTTATGGAACAGGCGTTCATCGACTACAACACAGTAAGGCCGCGCTCATCCATTGATTATCTTGCGCATGATGTATTTGAAAGGAAACTGTGTGAGGAAGAGGGCTTCAGGGATAAATTCCTGGAAGACAGGAAAAGAAGGGAGGAAAGAATATTGAAGAACAGGATTGAAAGGAAAAGGAGGTTGAAGGAAAATGTCTCATTGGAAGACGGAATATCTGTCCAAAATTAAGGGGATCAGATCACCTATGGTGAACTAACACTCAAGAAGAATCATGTAAACTCACGATCCTATCAATTATTTTTTTTCCAAGGTTTTCTAAAGTCAAAGTAGTACTAGTTGTTAGATCGCATTCCCACAAAGTAATGACCACCCAATCTTCACTAGTTAAGAACCCTTGAACTTTCAAATCTCTTTCTCTGTTTGCACTGAGCTTTTTTTGCCAGAAATCTGTCCTAGTTTTCGGTATTACTGAAAGTCGGCATCCATGCTGGTGCCAGAAGCATCCATTTATGAAAATAGCTATCTTGTATTTTGGAAAAGCTATATCTGGTCTGCCCTGAACCTTATAGTGAATTCTGTACCTTAGCCCGTGTGAGAAGAGATATTCTCTTACAATCATTTCTAGCTTCGTGTTTTTGCTTTTAATTTTAGACATGTTCCTACTTCTTTGTCTTATGGTAATTCTGTCCGTCACTATGTCATGCCCCAAAATGATTTATGAAAAGTTCCAATTTTCATCACTTCACTCACCCAGTTTTTCATCGCTAATTGAGGTTTGAACTTTTAATGGAAGTTGATCGGGCGTGATCAGCTTTGCTCTAACAAGTATGTCGTAGACGACTTGACCTATTTTTCTTGCCAATATTGGTGGTACGGCATTTCCTACTTGCTGGTACTGCGAGGTTTTTTTTCCACAGAAATAGTAGTCATCAGGGAAAGTCTGTACTCTAGCGGCTTCTCTCACAGTAAAGCTTCTGCATTGTAATGGGTCCGGATGAATATAGTAATGCCCATCCTTGCTAATATGTGATACCACTGTTGTTGACGGTCTATCAGATAATTGAACCCTGAATCTATCTGCAAAATTACCGTTTTTTCTGGTTGCCTTTTTAACATTAGCATGGTTTGGAAGTAATTCGGTAGGAAAATCATTAAGTACAGGACTTTTCTTATAAACCTTGGCAAAACATGCTGCAAATAAGTAACGATGCAGATCCTTTCTGATATGGGATCGTGTCTCGTGCAAAGTCACACCGCTTAAATTCGATGGTCTATACCAATCATTTCTAAAATCAACGTAAAAATCTCCTTCAACGAAAGATTGACCTGCCTCCAATGTAGACTCCCCCATGTCGGACAAAACATGCCTTATGTATCTAGTAAGTTTATGAAATTTATTATCAGATTCTAAGTTTTTAAACCATTCTTCATTTTCAATTGATGTTATCGCACGAATCCAATCATTAAGACTGTCGTCTTCCTTTGACAAACTACTTCTCAATTTAGGTAAATCATCAATCACTCTGTGTAGTTCAACCGGATCCTCTAGCTCCAGGGGGGACGGCTTTATATCATTTATGTCCTTTCTGATTCCTAACAGAATAACACGGTGTCTTTTTTGGGGTATTCCATATCTCTCGGAACGGATTACAGCGTATGATGGGTTCCTTCCATCTAACAGCTTACCATCTACAAGCGAGTAGATTGAATATTCTGGATAATTTGGATTGCAGACCTCTCGTCCTTCTTGCTCCATTGCAGTCTTTGGGTTTTCCAGATCTTTTATTATTTTGTCGACTATCTTTTCGTTTTGATATTCAGACGACAACAGGCCCTTAACATTTTCCATAATGAATATGACGGGTTCGTGATCAGCCAAAATTTGCAGGTATTCCTTGTAAAGCACCTGCTTCTCGTCCTTTGTTTCGTCGTATCCAGTATTTCGCGCATTCCTGGATCTGCCTGCAATTGAATATGCTTGGCACGGTGGGCCCCCGATAAGCACAAAGTCTCTGTCCCCGTTCAATGCTTCTATAATCTTAGACGTGGTGAGCTGTACGGATTCTTTGTCGTCTTTCAACTCAAATTTCCAACATTTCCTTTCTGCTTCTTTCGCTTCCCTCGGATGTTTGTCATACAAATCCTTCAAATCAATTTCGCCGCGTAAATATTGATAATATGCCTCAGGAAGGGGGTATTCAAAAGCACGGCTAAAGGCTCTCAGCTTTAGAGTCTGATGAGCCAAAAAGTCTTTCTCGATTGATAGAACAATATCATAAACTTTATGCTTGTCTTTGTCTTCAACTCTAGAAAACCCCTCGCTTAATCCTCCCGGGCCCGCGAATATATCTATGACTTTTATCATATTCCCTCCCAAAAATTTCTAATTTGGTGACCAATCGGTTTTGAAGAAAATGATAGAAATGCAGAAATAATTTGGACTATATTAAGTCTACATTTAATTTGACTGCATTCTAGTTTAATTCTAAGCTGTTTCTTTATTTTATAACAAAACATTATCCATCGAACCTAAATCTTTCAGAAACGACTGCAATTTCATCCAATAATTTCGATATTTCCCATGCCTGTTCTCCTTTAACAAGAATTCCGATCTCGTAATTCCCTCTGAGGCCCCCCCAAGATAGATTTGCTGAACCAACTAGCGCTCTAGCTCTGTCGGATATGATAACCTTTGAGTGAAGAAGGCGTCCTGAAGTCCCAACAAAATCGTACGTAGTAAAGTCTGAGAACCTCTTGCTTAGTTTTCCAAGGTTCGATTTTATTGTAGTACCGACTGTGGTTGGAGAATTTAAAATAACAGTAATCCTCACTCCATTCAAAAGAAGCGTTTCAAATAAGTCAAGTAGTTCCCCCATACTATCCGAGAATGAAAAGGAGGCGATTTGAAGTTCTTTTTTGGTGTTTCTTATCAGATCCATAGCAACCGAGTACGTTCCCCTACCTCCAGCTTTAATAAGAATGTCTCCAGTAGATACTACTTCACAGTCACTCATGTAACGTCTCTCGAATTAGATTTCTGTCAAGCCACATATTTCTCTTCTCGCATGAGGTCTCTGAAAGATATAAACAACTATAACAAGCAGCCCCACTATACTTTCCATTTTCAAATAGGTTCTCACTACAGAGTGGATCTGCGGAGCAGTTTCCAGCTTCTTCTATTGCTTCATCTATGATTATCTGAATATTCTTTGCCAAAGAAATAAGCCCTCCTAAAGTACCATCAGTACCGGGTTGTGTAACATAGAGGATTATACCACCCTGCCTCAGTTTATCTCGGTTTGTGAAATAAACCCGTTCTCTTATAGATGCTGAAGAATACCCTGCATCTTGTGAAATCCTTCTTATCAGTAAATGGCTGAGTGTGTGCCACCATACGAATAGGGGGTCTATCTCGCGCCTATCACCACTGTTGTGATAGGTGTTAGAATAAAGGTCTTTATCTGCATTAGCCCATGCCTGTCCTACTTCACCATTGAATGCCATTTCAGTTTTTTCGTCAAAGGTAAGGAATAACCCTTCTCCAAGAAATTGTACTCCAGGGTACCATTTTTTCTTATTGTACTCGAAAGATACATCTACAAAACTTGGAGTATCTGATTCTGGAGATGTCGAACGACTCTTTCCTCTTCCAATGTTTCTCCTATACCCTTTTTGTACTATGATGGTTCGAAGTTTCTTGACTGGAGTAATGCGCAACCTAATTTTTTCATTCATCTTTGCAAACTCAACATCATTTGGAGAGACTTCGAAGAAAACTGGGGATTTTGGGTACTCCCCTCGAACTGGTGGCTGTCCGTCCTTCGATGCCTTTACCAGCGCAAAAAACTCTTCTTCGAGTAGGTTTGAATATGTTTCTTCATCATTTTTTGTACTAAAAATATCATCTATTGCACGTTTTATTTCATTCCAAGGGTTTGATAGAATTCTAATTCTTACACTTTCGTTAATCACATCTCTCTCTACGAGTCTTCCTAGCATAGATTCCAAGTCCTTTTTATTCTTCGGGAGTACTTCTAAACCAGATAACGCGGCCTTCATCTCTGAAGTACCTAGATCGCTGTGCAATTGCGTTACAATGGGTGGAATCGAAAAGAGAGTATCTAATTCAGTCATTCTAAGATTCGAGGCTTGTCTCTGAATGAGTCTAGCAGGTGATGAGCAGCCATGCGGTCTTATCGGTGGTCCGTTTACATCTTCGCACTCTGGGTTTCTTCCACTGCAAGTCCAGTAGTCTGCATAGGCTTCACTTAAGCTTTTGCTCTCTGCATTACAGTCCGGACATTTTATGTATATTTGCGATAAGGCACCACCTCCACCACTCCAATGATATATAGATTTATTGCCACAGCTCTTATTTGGTTTATGTGCAAACTCTTCCCAATTAAACTCGTCCAAGTGTCCATCGGAGCAGGCACTAACAAAACGTATACTCTCAGATCTATTGTATTCCTTGCACTCAGGACAACCATTGGAATAATAGCTTTGATAAAGAATATAGAGCCCTTTTGGATGCCTCGTTGCGTTTAAGCAGAGCTTCCATTCAGGAAAGGCCTTTGTTCTGTACCAGTCCCAGTTTTTAGTACTACCAAGGGCTGCACTAGAGGGTAATTCATATACCCCATTGCCATCCAATAGTCCTTTAGACATCCTATCATCGTCTATTCTGTAGTCTTTTGGATCTATATGAAGATGATTGAACAGACCTATATCGCTCTTAGGGATAATTCTGGGACCGTCCACAGTTTCTAAAATTGATCCGGGTCCATACGTAATCACAAACTGTGATTTTCTGATTTCCTGAGTCATTTAGGGTCTTCTCCTGAATGGCTGCGTCTGAAAAGTTATACTTTCCTCTATGTCTCTCATTGACTGTGGTACATCATCGAAAACTATTGCTTTATCCGAATATCGATGTGGTGGGTCCCCTAGCACTACATTTTCATTCGATTCCGACATCATTGAATATTCCACATATAAGAGGTCTTGATAGCTATTCGCTATCGCTTCCCAGTTATCAAGTTGACTGTTTATAGAATGCGTTACAGAATCTACTGAAGGTTTCCTGATAGGTGGTTGGGATTGGGATCTATTTAGGAAAGCATTCACCACTCTTTCGATATCCGGAGACAATCGATTTCCGCTGATTACAGAGCCGCCGCGTTTCAATTTCCAATTAAGTGAAGCGTTCCTCATATTTCTGAGCATTGACACAAGAACAGGCCCTCCGAATCTCTGCACCGCGGTAGAGGCAAAAGGATAGACGCTTATTTTCTCGACATGTCTGTTTAAAGTTTTGTGATAACTTGAAAAGTACTCGTAGTGGCTCAAATCTCTAGGTCGAGAAGCTCTATAGAAAGTCACAACGAGTCCTCCCTTACTTCGTCCCACTCTTCCAGTAGCTTGTATATAAGAGGAGGTGGTTTTTGGTTGACCATTGACCACCATTAATGATAATCTCTTTATGTCGACTCCAGTTCCAAACATAGAAGTGGTAAAAAGCACATCCGGTGCTTCGGGAAAAGGTCGTTCGAGTTTCTCAAGAATAGAGGGGAGAATAGTTGAATCAGTTCTTCCTGAAAGCTCTATAGATGATTCTTCCTGGGTAGGTCTACCTACTTCGTTACCTTGTATCTCACTAATTCTTAAAGGAATATCCTGTCTGTATAGCGCTCTAGCTCCTGAAAGCTCTCTAACTGCATTGAAGTATCCGACCAAAGTCCAGTAAGGATCAGGATTCTCATATTTTCTAATCATTTCAGCAGATTGAAGCAGATTGGAATAGATTCTTACCAAAGGAGTAAGAGCACCCCTTCCGGGGGCAATCACCCCTATATAAACTCTTCCGGGCCTTTTCTCATCTGTCAGATCAGTGGCATCATTATGCACAAAATACCTATCATTCGGTTCCTTTCCTAGGGGTGGAAAAATCCTAGTGCTACGATTGAATACACTTCTTATGTGCTCTTCAGAACCTGATACGGTAGCTGAAGAAGCTATCAGTTTTGGAGCACTTTCCACTGTACTTAGAAAGTCTACTGCGGTTTCGTAAGATCCCATAAGGCTCCCAAGAGGTCCTTCTATAAGGTGTAGTTCATCTTGCACAATTAACTCAGGAGGCTTTAGTTCCGGAACAGAAAGATAAGCCAGATAATCTCCCCTTCCCTTTGGGCTTGGATGTGAATTCTCAGAATCTGAATTCCAAGAATTTGCTATTGCATCTTTCCTGTAGAATCCTTTCATTGAATGATGGTAATTGACATTACCAAAGAGTGAGCCTATCGCAGATTCAAAAGGCATTCTTGCAAACTTATCTATTGTAGAGACAAGAACCGAGGGAAGCCGACCATAAATCTGTTCATCCACTGTATAAGCATTTATGGGAATCTTACAGGACGTAAAGGCATTCCCAGAGCGGAAAGGATTGATCACAGTTATGAACTTGTTGTCATCTTTGAATTTTAGTCCCTTGACACCAACGGTGGGCTGATTTGTTGGAAGTGAATCGTGAACAAGACCGCGTGGGGCACCTCCAAACCAAGTCGCATTTAAATCGCAGTTCGGGCTAGGGCAAAATACTTCAAAATCAAAATCTATCCCTTTATCACTATTTGCACCCTTCGAACTATTTGACAGATAAAACCTAGTAAAATATCCCATCCGGCTAGGGCTAACAGAAGCTATTTCCGCATGAGGCCAAATTTGCTTTGTATATCTATTCACTGTCGAGTCAAATTCTTCCCTCGTCACTTTCCTATCGGATTCAATTTGCACTTCCATTGTATAGTATCCAGACGGAAGGGGGGACAAAATCACATTCCTTATTTGTATCCCCCCATAATTGAATTCAGTTGTCATACTTGGAGGATTTTCTTTCTCAGGAACTTTCAAAACGAAAAAGAATTTTCTTTTGCTAATGTTCAGTCCATCCTCTTGAAAAGGGAGCGCAAGTGGACTCTTGCAGGAAGGACAATTCAATATTTGCGCAGGTTCACCTTCCCCGTTCCTGTGATGCTTTTTTAACGATGAGATCGCTCCGGGTCTATAGTATTTGTTCCAAATCATGGCTCCTTTATAATAGACTTTCTCCTCTCCGAAATCCCGTAACCTGTTGGGGGTAACGTTGCCACCCACCCATAATCCAGTAGAAAATGGGGTCGACCCCCAAATGAAGTTACCGTCAATATTGGACGATTCTGGTCTCCATCCAACTTCGGAAGTTGATGTCTGGATGACCCTTAGATATTCACAAGCAGTGACCATCGCAGTTATTCTTCTGAATTGCTGAATTGCAAGTAATCGTAGCGTGTACCTTATTATAGAAGTTACACCCGCTCCTCCTCTCACTTTGTCGCCAGATGAAATTGCTTTTCTTCTTCGATATGCCATTGCGAATGCCATGAGCCCAAGATAAGCCTCTGTTTTACCTCCTCCTGTGGGTACCCAAAGTAAATCGCACACTCCTCTAAAATTAGAATCCTCAGAGGCTATAGACTCAAGAACTGTTAAAATGAAAGCCAGTTGAAATGGCCTCCATCTTAGCCCTTCGCCCTCACTCCATTTTCTCTGCAAATCCATAGCCTTGTTTGCGAAGCAGAAAGACAACCTAACATCCTCATCCCTCAATATCAGTTCTATACTTCTAGAGATGCGAAGGAAACTCTCCTCATGCCTCTTGATTATCTCTTTGATTTTGCCTTCATCATCAGCTGATGGAACATTGTTCTTGATTTCATCAATCCAGTCTCTATAACCGCTTACCATTGGTTTCAAGATGCTTTCAAGTTCAGCTGGAGCAAGAGCTTTTGCAAGGGCATTTGCGGATAAAGATTCGTCCTCTATTTTACTGACATTTACTGATGACCCTTCAACTACGGAAAGGGGAATGTACTCAGTGCGTATATCCGCTGGAAGAAATTTTTTTAATTGTTCGTCTGGAACTATAGATGAGTCCTCCCACCACATAAAATGAGCACCCTCACTGTCTTTAGACATTAGAATAATTTTGGACTCATGATCTACTTCTTTCCAAATGGCTGAGCACATATGCCCTTTTGCGTATATCTTTTCATCTCTATATTGAAAATCAAAAATTTCCTCACTAGGTGATTTGAACCCTAATGGCTCTTTCTTTAACGAAAGTTTCTCGCAATCATTTAACTTGATTCTGATCTGTGGTTGAAAAATGTGCAGTTCAACTCTATTTTGCAAAATGCTGATTTCATCCCCACTTTTTGGTCGCTTCAATACTTTTCTATTGACAAGATAGAGATGTATGTTCCTGATTCCCTCTTTTTTTGCCCTGATAATCGAATGCAAAGACAAAAACGCATCCGATTTGCTTGTAATTTCTCCATTTGAGTTCATCCACACATCTGAGCTGCTTTCTACATTAAAATCCAAAATTTTGTAGATGGGGAAGCGCTTAAACATAGAACTCTCAGGATCTCTCTTATAAATTGCCCAAGTTAGGCATACTTCAAGCTTTGAATGTACATCCTTTCTTATTTCAAATGAGACGCCCATAGTCTGTGCTCTCTTCTTTGGATCCATGACTGAGGTAGAGAGCAGGGGACCACTTACTGGGGGTTCAGTATAATCTTCTGCTTCTTCACCACCGCTATCACTACCACTTATTTCATTATCACCATCATCTACTTCGTTCTCAGGCTCTGCTGGAGCTAAAACGCCCGTTATGTACTCATCGAGGGGGTTCGTAATGATCTCGTATATGCCTTCCCTCGGACCCAAGACTTCCTTCACTAACTCCCTCACCAAGAATCCTCTAATGGTATACCACTCCTTTGAAATAAAAACACATTTCAATCCTCAAGTTTTCCAAATGAAAACAACCTTTAACGATTAACTTGAGCAACGTTTTTAAAATTAGGTCTATTGAATGAAACAATACGAAGTTCTTACTAAGATACACAGAAATTGAATGCAATGGGTAGGTAATTAATTTTGTCCTCTAATTTTAATAAGAAGGACTGAAATGCACCGTCGCTCAAGGACCACGAAACAAATCCGCTGATAATCATTTGTGATATCGTTACTGAATTGTGTAGCTTTCAGAGTGATGCGACTTGATTTTAAATAAAACACATGGATTTTAATGATGGAAAACCAATTTTCTTTATATAGTAGCATAAACCAAGTTGTGTTTAAACACCGCGTAACACTCTTAAAACAGTTAGACGGTTTTTCACGTGTAAAAAATAAAAATACTGGAAAGTGATCACTTTCTAGAAATTTTCTACTATATGCCCTACAGCAAACTTGCATGTATCCCTTCAAATATACATATAAATCTACTGGATAATTTATTGAGATTTTCTTCAAACTTACGTGCTACCAATTTAATCCATGTTAAACTCGATAACCTACCATTGTAAAACCAATCAAATAGACTGCCAATTTTAATTGACCATTAAATGGTAAAGAAATTTGGAAGTTAATTAACTGTTCTTAGATCTAATAATTCCACCAAGAGATCGGCCTGAATGTTATAATATTCTGCCTTCACCACCACTAATGAGAAAAATTGGTTATACTAGGAGGAGGACGTTTCGTGGGTTGTGGTCACTCAGACATTCAGGATTGTTAAATTTCCAGAATGGTAGCGTAATATACTCCATTTATCCGGATCGTAAACGATGCTGAATGGTGTGCCATCGATAGGAATTATACCGAGAATGGCGCCGTAATTGTGCATCACATACAAAATCATCCTGATTGCTGGAACAGTTTATCTCTACGATTCCACTACCCGTCGTAAGGAAAACACCGTTAACGCTCGGGACGAAGGTCACGTATGAGTTTGTATTGCCCTGTCCCACTGGTATAAAATCAGTAACTTCGTCATGCTGGTTTATCATTGAGTTGTTTGCATTACTATTCACATCCTGGACATATATATCAAGGTCAACGCTGTCATAAGCCAAGAGTCCTGCAGCACCTCCAACGTCAATTACAAACACAATATCTCCGCTTCCGTTCATGGCATCGACGTTATGTGATAGTGTTTTTACGGCGTAGAACTCGGAGTTTGCTGTACTGTAAGCAAGTGGAAGAATCCCGGACCCGTTAAATGCTGATGGAGAGATTTGAAGTATGGTGCTGTAGATCATCCATACGCCAGAATCGATAAAGTTGCTGCTAAAACTGAAAAGCATGTTCTCGCTCACAGGGTCTTAGAAAAGCCCTTTCATGTTTAGTGAATTATTCGTCGAAAAGAATGCCTTTACGACCTGATCCGTGGAGGTTTAAATGGCGTAAGGTGTTGTGGGATCCTAGGGCATACACCATTTTGTCGGACGGATGGAAGGCAATATCGGAGAGGCCGATGGCCTGTCCGGACGATGTCGATGCATGGGAATTGCCGTTCACGAGCGTGTTGTTTCCAACGAACCGGGTCTTTTCAGTGTAATTGAGCGTATAATTTGTCTCAGTATGAATGCCTAGAACTATGTAAGATAGCGCACCGGCCACTACCACTACAGTCGCTATTAATATAACTGCAGTTCTGCGCTTTGAATTTTGACCGGTGTTCATTCTTAATCCTCCCGGTATGCTATCGGCTTTTTGTCGAGCAGGATGCCGTTTCCCGTATAGCTGCTTCTTATATAACCGTCTGAATAAAGTGTTTTAGATCCGGAAATCTCGGAGACCTTGAAACTACCATTTACAAAGTGGAGAGACGTTACTGGAATCCATGTATTGCTCAATGGATAAAACACCATATCAGAGGTAGTCAGGCCCCATATCATGATCTACTCGGTTGTACCGTTGCGAAGCATTACGTATATTGGCTGGTCCGTGAATCCATATGCGTACAACATATCGTTTATGTCCAGTATCATGAGTAACGTTCCTGGTCACGTTTATGCTTGTAACTGATTCTTCCATGAGTCTGTCGTTGTCAGCTTCATATGACAGTGCGTGAACTCCCATTCTCTGCTCCTGAACGGGTACGGCTAGGAATACTGTCAAGTAGTCTCGTTCTCCTATACCTGTATTGGCAGATGGCACAGTTCCGGGCCATTACATAACCGCTAATAGCCAAAAAGCGACAGTCAACATAAAGCTGAAACACATTGACGGAAACCTGTGCAGGTTCATTACCTTCATACCCGCAACATGGAAGCAGTATGACATGTTCTAAGAATGGAGACAGTGTTTGAAAAGAGGTAGGACAAGTGGGAAATATTGAAGCTGATAGAATTCCCCATTCCTGCTTCCGGTGGCTTCCAGATAGTACGGGTTTGGAGTTCGCAGAAGACAAGGCAAGAACTGTGCATCGACGTTCATAGCTTCTGAAAATCAATCTCTTCGAGAAGAAAATCAGGAAGTCTGCATTCTCTCGGCATCTCTTCGAGTGTACTGATATCAGAGACACCGTCGACCAAAAAGTACTCGTTCAGGAATTTT
>JAKAUD010000111.1:0-11245 GCA_021827885.1 Thermoplasmata archaeon
GTGATACCCTTTCCATTTCTGCCCATACAGATAATAATAATGGAACTTTTCATGGACGTGGGAGCCCTCTGGGGATTCCTCTACGAAAACGATGAAGCGGGAATAGCACAGAAGAGACCGCAAGGAAAAGGATCAGGTTTCATAACCAGGGAGATGATATATTCCATAATATCAGGATCTGCAGGGATATTTCTTGCGGTGACAGTCGTTTACCTTTACCTGTATTACGCAAATGGAAATGTTTCCCAGGCGCAGACAGGGGCATTCACCACATGGATACTTTCACAGGTGATCCTGGCACAGAACCTGAGGACCGAGTATCAGCCCATAATCAAGAAGGGGTTCTTTTCAAATCCTATAATACTGGCCTGGGGCATCATAATAGTTGGAATGCTGGTAACAGTTACCCTGTACTCTCCTCTCCATTCAATCATAGATACCTCAACGCTGGGATTGCGTGAATGGTTGATCATAGTGACCGCTGCCATCCTATCAACTTCCTGGATGGAAATCATCAAGTTTTATAGGAGGGAAAATTGGGAAAAACAAAATGACGAAACTGCCTCCTGAATATTATCGCAAAGTTTGCGCATACACAAAATAAAGAGCTTTCCCGATTGTTTTGAGAAGCATATTTTCCATTTAACTGTGTCAAACAGCCGCTGGCGCTTTATCCCGGCCAATCGTCAGGAAGCTATAAATCAAGGACACGATAAAAACAGAGATTGCAACAAGTATCACTTCGCCGATGAACGCCAGGATGGCGATGGACATCAATAGGGATATCCATGGAAGGGTTCTCATAGATCCTTCGAGGTGAAGCAGCCTTATTCCCGAACCCGATCCGATGATATAGGTAAGAACGCCTATGCCGCTGACGGTCAGGAACGCTGTTGTTATGCTTGCATCTATAAACCAGTATAGCAACAGTGATAATGAGCTGAGCAGAACAAGCAGTGATATGGAAGCGGAAGCCGAACCTGTCCTGCTGTTCTGTACGGAGAAGATTTTAGGAATTCCTCCATTGGTTGAAAGCACCTGTATAAGTTTGCTGACTCCGCCCATGTAGGCGTTCATGGTGCTGAATATGGCCACAACTGCAACAATCCCGGCTACAGTTCCACCATATGGTCCAAAAACACTGGATAGAATGACAGAAAATGGTGTCAGGCCACCGCCATAGCTGTAAGCCTTTGTTCCCACAGTAACCACGGCGAGTGAGGTATACAGGATACCGATGACTATAACGCTAAAAGTGACGCTCCTATGCAGATCGCGCTTTGGGTTCACGAATTCACCCGCCAGGTTTGGAACGTTCTCATAGCCGAAAAATGCCCAGATCACCAGTGCCATGGCAGTTCCGACAGAGTAGAGCCCGTTGTTTCCCGTTATAGGAGACAGGTTACGAAGCGATATTGTCAAGGAAGCAGACACTATGGAGACTATGAGCAGGGCAACTATGGAAACAATGATCGCGAGCTGTAAGCTTGCGCTGAACCTTATGCCCAAATAATTTACTGCCCCCACGGAGACAACCATTATGAATGCAAATCCATATATTTCGTCATGGGAAAGTGGAATTGCAAAGGTTAGATACGTGCCCGCAGCAAGTGCTATTGCCGGTGCACCCAGTGCTACCCAGGCAAGGAAGAGCCAACCCACGCTGTTGCTTATGTATTTCCCGAAGGCTTCTCTTGAAAATGAATAGATCCCGCCCGACTGCGGGTTTCTCAGGGCAAGCCTCGAGAATGTAAAGGCGAAGGGGTAGCTTGCGACGGACAGTATTATCCATGCTATGATGGAGGAGGGTCCGGAATCCTGTGCAGCAAGGCCAGGCAGAACAAGAATTCCACCTCCAAGCACGGAAGCCATGTATATCGCGACTGCATGCCTGAAGGTTATGGTCTTGCCGGATGGGTGGTCAGGCATCAGTCCTGGCTCCAGTGATGAATGATCCCTCCTGCTCAAGAAGCTTCTTCTTCCGATCTATACCGAGGCCATACCCTCCAAGCTCTCCATTCTTCCTTACAACCCTGTGGCATGGGATTATGAGAGGCAGGGGGTTTCTGGCACATGCATTTGCTACCGCTCTCACAGCGAGCGGCCGGCCTATCATCTCTGCAACTTCACTGTATGTAACGGTAGATCCGAATGGGATGGTCCTCAGAGCACTCCAGACACGCAACTGGAATTCAGTTCCTGCCGGAACCATTGGAATGTTGACGCTGGAACCCTGTAAATATGCCAGTATACCTTCTATATATTGGTGGGTGTCTTCTGATTCAGAAAGTAATGCCCTTGGAAACTCTTTCCTGAGATATTCTTCCGCAGCTTCTGCAGAATCAACAACGGTGACAGCACACAGGCCTTTGTCAGTGTAAGCGGCAACAATCTTCCCCAGATAGGTATCCGCCATGGAGTAGGAAATGGATTCGCCCCTGCTGCCCTTTCTGTACCTGGAAGGCGTCATACCGAGCTTGGATCGTGAATCTGTATATAACCAGCTCAGTGAGTTGTGCCCCACGGCATAAACGGCAGCAGACACACTGGATCCTGATCTGAGCTTCTCGCGCAACCTGATGATCCTGTATTCGTCGAGGTATTTGGCTGCTGAAACGCCCATGGCATCCTTGAAAATTCTACCGGTTTTGCCGGGACTGATCCCCATGGCTTCACCGATGGATGAAAGTGTCATTTTTTCCGTATAATGGCTCTTGATATAATCACAGATTCTGTCCGCAAGCTTTACTGTGTCGAGGTTCCTTTCCATTGCATCCCTACAGTGACTGCAAAGCCTGTAGCCAGATTTCTCAGCATCGGCCGGATTATGGAACAGGATTATTCTGTCCTCAGATGGCGTCCGGGACGAGCAAATTTTGTAGCAGTAGATTCTTGTTCTCCTGTTGCCATATATCAGATTCGAATCGGGTTGGGAATTATTCGCCAACCGAGTTTTTGTTACGATATCCATTCTCCCAGCCTCGACGTGGTGTGCTTTCCCGCCTGTTTTTCTTGTTATTGCCAACTATCTGTTCAACCTCTCTAGAACAAAAAGATTTTGTCTGAATCCGCTAACATGACGTGAATGCTTAGATGCAGATTTATAACTACATAGGCCAGTGCAATTGAAAAGCACGGTATGTTGATTTGGTATTATAAGAAAGTTTTCCACGCAGGCGTCTGCAGTGCCTGTAAATGGAGGGACCACATTTTCCCGACCATGTCTGATCTGTTTTATACATAGGTTTCATGGGCAAGTTCTTCCAGGGTCTTTCCCTTTGCCTCCGGCACAGCACGAAACATCAGGATACTGGATCCAATGGCAATCATCGCGTAGATCAGTACGATGTATCCAAGGCCAAAAAACGCTATAAGGGTCGTAAAAGCCGTGATCACAAGGGCATTGGCAAGGCGATCTATGGATACATTTATGCCCTGTCCGCTCGCCCTGATCTTTGTTGGAAGGAGTTCAGGAACTATTATGGTTCCGCCAATGACTGTTGCCGGTCCAAGTGCCGAAAAGAGGTAATTGATAAGATAGAATGTAAATCCAAAGCCCGCAGCAATACCCACGAGCCCAGGCACTAACCTGTTTCCGGTTGACATTCCAAACAGGGAAGGATGAATAAGGAGAATGGCAAATAGCAGCAGGGCGACAAACACACCGGCATAGCCAATGGCAACCAGCTTCTTCCGGCCTATACGATCAATGAGAATCAGCGACAGAATGGTCCCTGGCAAACCAGCCAGAAAAACCGCAGCATAGGTAAATGTTATGGGTGTGAGCCCAAGTGCAGATGCTATGGTGATCGGGCCATAAACCGTGAATGTCGTGGAATAGGTATCATAGAGCACCCAGAGAATTGAACCGGTGATTATGATTGGAAGCGAAGTCAACAATCTTGCCCTGAATGGAACTCCATCTCTGCCCGGCCTACTTTGGTCATAATGAGTTATGTTCTGCGTTTCTTCAGGCACTTTTCCCTTGACTCGCGTGAGAAACCTCCTTGTTTCTGGAATCTTTCTCCTGTAATAAATGACGAACAGTGCGGGAATAGATCCAAAGGATAGGACCACTCTCCATGACATTGAAACTGGTAATAGGGGTCCTGCCACCTGCAATACAAAGGCAGCCATTGTCGCCCCAAGAAGGTACATTATAGAAAACGTTGCCGCCATGAGTTTTCCCCTATCCCTTGAGTTTGAGTTTTCAGCCATTATTACGGGAGACATCACATAATCTCCACCAATGCCGAATCCCATGGCGAACCTTGAAAGGAAGAGCGTTGGAAAATTGTATATAAACAGCTGTGCAATGGATCCGACAAAGATCAGGGCAAGGTCTATGCCATACATGGGCTTCCTTCCTATCCTATCAGCTACCACGCCAAACAATAATGCACCCAATGCTGCTCCATAGAATGCTGACGCAGTTACCAGTGATTTCTGAACGCTATCTAGATCCAGGAACTGTGCTGCGGTATAGTATACCAGTGAAAATGCATAAAGGTTGTACGAGTCGGAAAACACACCGACTCCATTTACAATGATATTTCTGAAATGAAATGCTCTCAGGGGGCTGTTGTTAAGGTCCTCAAACACAGCGAGGAATTGTAACTTTATATTAAAGCTTTGAGTAATTACTCATTTTTGGGTAGAACGTTCTACACAAAAAGTACTGGGAGCCACCCCGGCGGATATCATTATATCATCACATCACTGCTGCTGGTCTCCCTCACGCCCGTAGGCATGGGTTCATCGAACCGCAACGATTGGCTGGTTGACTTTTGTTGCGAACCTCAGAGGGCCATTGACTATTTTACGCCTTGGCAGCCTGATTTCAGCAGGAGGCTTGATGCATTTATCCACTTTCCTCACGGAAAGCATGCCGCTGGAACCAATGTGTTTTTGCGAACAGTCCATCTTAACCGTCTTACTCTTCAGGAGAGTGCCTTACCGTTTCAGGTGTGAATTATATGAAATATTATAATGGTAAATGTCTTGGATATTTAGCTCAGTAAATCACGCCGATATTTGTATAAATATTAGTTGTGACGAAGGTATAATACTTATGTCTCAACATAAGTTTGTAGACAGGATTGAAGAAATGAAAATCCTGGAAAGTGCCATGTCTGCGAAAGGGACCTCGCTATTCATCCTTTATGGCAGGAGAAGGGTTGGGAAGACCGAATTGATCAGCAAGTTCCTAGGCACCAGGTATGTTTATTTTCTTGCATCCGCAGAGGGGGACAGGGAGAACATAAACAGCTTCAAAGCCATCATGTCAAAGTTCCTGGGTGATGAAGGCATCCTTACGGCTAATTTAGACAACTGGCACTCTCTTTTCACTGTTCTGACTTCGAGCAGTTCATTTCAAGCGAAAGCGCGTGGATCAAAGATCATAATTGCAATAGATGAATTCCCATATCTCATAGAGGCTAACAGGGCAATCCCGTCGGTATTCCAGAAGGTATATGACACCGTACTTAGGGAGAAGAATGTAATGCTGATTCTTTCAGGATCTTCTATCAGCATGATGGAAAATGAGGTGCTTTCTTACAGGAGCCCTCTTTACGGCAGAAGAACGGGCCAATTGCAGTTACGACCACTGAAGTTCAGATACTTGTTCGAATTCGTGAATTATGAGTTCGAAGATTTATGCAATACATACTTTGTATTTGGCGGCATACCAGATTACCTCCTGAAACTTGATCCTGATACAGGATTCTGGGAAAATGTTTCAAAAAGTATCATTTCAAAAGGATCGCCCCTCTACGAGGAGGCGGATTTTCTTCTCAGAACTAAATTCAGGGAACCCGGGAATTACATGCTGATTCTCAGATCAATTTCATACGGAAATCATACATTGGGGGGGATGTGCGCCTATTCCCGCCTGGACAAGAGCATGGTATCAAAATACCTGGACGTGCTCATGTCACTGGGCTTAATTATTCCGGAGAAGCCTTTCGGGGCTTCTGAGAAATTTAAGAGAAGATTATACTGGATATCCGACCCGTATCTGAAGTTCTGGTTCAGGTACGTATTGCCCACAAGAGCGAGATTGAGAATTCTCGCAATGAAGAGATTCTTAAGATCATAGTGGATGATTTTTCCACTTTTGCTGGTGAGTAGTTTGAGAACCTCATGAAGGAGCGCATATTGGAAGGTATACTGGGCAGATCATTTGATACGGTTTCCAGGTGGTGGGGGAGGAATGGGTCAAACAAAAAGGGCAGAGACGTAGAGGAGATAGATATCGTTGCATATTCCGAAACACGAGTAGAATTGCTTTTCGCTGAATGCAAGTGGGCAAACAGCCCCGTTCCCATAAGTGTGGTTGACGCCTTAAGGACAAAGTCGGAAACACTGAGAAAGCAGTACCCCGGAAAGAAATATACGTATGCTATTTTTTCTAAGAACGATTCAAATTGACACCGCCAGAGCCAATTAGTGATGTGATTCTTATGGATCTTTCAGACATAGAACGCGAGCTTTACAGGAGAACATAGGTATCGAAAAATTGAATGAACGGTATTCGCCGAGGGATTCGTTCCTGCACGTGCGTGAACTTCACTCATAAAACCAGAAACTAACTAACAGAGATTCATGGTGCGAGTTGGGAGTTTCATTGACTGGATAATAACGTATGACGCATATTCTAAAAATGTACCTTTAGCTCCTTTGATAAAAAACTACAATAGTAAATGCAAAAAAGTTTGGTATTCAAGTTATTGAGATACACTTTGACGAATAGACTGGTCGGGATTGATTAATGTTTCAAGGGAATACAGAGAAGCATAAATATAGTGGTTCCAAGACGGGCTCAGCTTTGGGGCATAAGTGATAAATACTGTGGTGCATTATAGTATAATATAGTGATTCATAATGCCTACGACGATACAAGTGAGTGAGAAGTTACAGAAGGAATTGTCAAGACGTAAGTTGTATAGCAAAGAGACCTACGAAGAGGTTATCTGGGATCTTATGGAAGACTCACACGAACTTGACGAAGAAACAAGGAAAGAACTTGCTCAGGCTCGCCAGGAGATCAAGGAAGGAAAGTACCATACCTTGGAAGAGGTAAAGAAGGAACTGGGCTTTTGACCTATCAGGTAATATTTTCTGATCTTGCCATCAAGCAATTGAGAAAATTTGATAAGGAAATCGGGCAGAGAATAATCTCAACACTTGAGCGGATAAGAATAAGACCTGATGCTTATGTCAAGAAACTCGTTGGCGACGAAGGATACAGGCTTAGGGTGGGAAACTACAGGATGATCTTAGACATTGACAAGGAAAAACTGATAATTCTGGTGTTAAGAATAGGCCATAGGAGGAACGTTTATGATTTGTAAGTCAGTTCATTGCTCTCCTAGTTCTTTTATCAAGAGTTTGAATGCCACCATGGAAACACTTCTGAATAAACACGTAATGATCCAAATCAGTGAGAGCGATCTGGACATCGAGGACGGAAAGGTGAGAAATGTTAGAGATTTCCTTAAGGAACTCTGACGCAAGCAGCAATGCTTGGTCAAGCGTGTAAAGATGACACAGAAAAATGAACTTGAAGAGAAACTCATAAAGTTCTTCGATGCAGAGAACAATCGGGACTGGAACCTATACGAGACGCTTCTCTCACAAAACGTGGAGTGGATTTCTTACGGTCCTCCTAAGCGAAAAGTTGTGATTGGAAAAGAGGATTATGTGAAGACGATGATCAGAGCTTATCGGGACGACCTTAAAAGTTCAAGGTTTTTAACATGGTTTCAAACCCAGAAAGATGAGTTGTGATAGCAGAGCTTGAACTCCTCTCAAGAAGATCAGTTGATGTATTTGAGTTTGAAAATGGTCTGATCAGGAGAGAACGGGAGTACTATGGCTATACTCTCCGGTTAGAATCCAAAGACAAACAATAGATGAAAATCCAGAAATATGCGACAAATTCGATACAAACGAAGTTCGCAAAATGGACCGGTTGGGATTTGATTAAAGTTTTGAGCGAATACTTTTAGAGATATTCCCTGATAATCATAAGGGGCACTAAATTTAATGTTCCATCAAATAAGAGACAACAGCTTATTTATTAGTGCATTTCCTTCCTTATGAGAAACACTGTCAAAGGTTGAATTTTTTCCTATTTTTCCCTGCTTCAAGAAATCTAGCAAGAAATCAAATCTGGACATGATTGAAGAAAACCAATCAATTCTGGCAAACCGAAACTCGTCACTCTGAAGTAACGCAATGATATCACCACAATCCTTGGCAAATTTCTCTCTTAAGTGAGAATTGCCAATAGTGGGTTCAAGCGATAAATCGTAGTGTCTGTCCCATGCCGCTTTTAACTTAAGCAAGAGTAGGAATGAAATGTCTGGAACAATCACCTGGAACTCAGGCTCAGAGGAATAGGAGATCTTTTTGGAAACAGTCTGGTATTGTATTTTCGTCAAATCGAGTAATTTGCCAGTTCCGTGGAACTGATCTTTTTTTGGTAGAAAGTCAAGATAAATGTCACCGGACTCCAATCTCTTTAAAAATAATGTGTTTCCTGCGGAATCCCTTTCTTTGCTGTAAGCACGAGTTGAATATAGGTGTTTCGTTAACAGACGTTTGAAACGACCAGTTGCAATCAAGTCGATATCGAGTGAATATTTCCAAGGATTAAATGAGTGGACTGCCCAGCCACCTATAAGAATGACATCACTTGGCGTATAATCTCTGTTAGCTACGCTCCAGTCAAAAATGTATCTGAGCTCGTCGAATGAATCCTTTGCCAGAGTGGACTTGTTACTTTCTTTATTTACCAATTTTATTCACCAGATCCTTTGCGGCAATCCTTCCATCCATCCCTAATCCTGCAAGGTCCAGTATGTTCTGGCACACGTCAACAATTCGAATGCCATTAAACATGGTCGAAGATTTCACGACGTCTCTTTCTGGCACATATACCTTTAATCTACATCCACCAGCTTCTCTCTCAGAAAATGACCTAATCGCCCCTCTGTCGGATGGATCTGGGATGTAGATGTATGCCGTATCTTCTCTCATTATGGATGAACCATATGAAACAGCAGACGAATGGGCCGTGAACGCATAATCAATTCCAAGTCTGTTGAGATTGATGGCGACTTCATTTATGCACTGGGTTGCTGTCTTAAAATTAGTATTTATGGTCTTTAAGAGCAGACTCTCAAGGGGTCTTTCCCACGATACCACATTGAAAAGTTTGTCAATATCTTTGATTCTTAAACCGTAATCTGAAGTTATCATTCCAGTTTTTTCAAGTTTATGAATTATACTGTTCGTCCAGCCATATGAGACACCGGTTTTCTTAGAAATAGAAAGTATGTTGTATGGTTTCTCGGTCAGTAAAAAACAGACAATTTTCCATGCCTTTTCGGAAGTAAGACTTGATGGGCTCGCTTTTATGTGTTCGAAAGGAGCACTCACCTCGGATGTTTTTGCTTCATTTGGAAGGTACTGATATAATTTTGGAGGAATAAGCAAAATTTCTACACCAAGTCTACTAGCAAGTTCTTGAGTGCTATACTTCAATGATTTTCCTGCACAGACCATTCTTATATTTTTTCTGCCTACCATTTTTTTATCTATCAGATTTGAATAGGCATACATTCTATATATGGTGTCCTCATTTATTCTATGCCTTACTTCAACAAGCGTCATAGTGTCCTTGGACTCAATTGCTAAATCAATTAGTAATTCCCTCTCTCCAATCGATATTGGATACAACCATTTTATTTTTGAATCTTGAGAAATCCCGAGTTTCTCAAGTACAAACTGGTTGATTAGATCTAAATTTTCATCCATCTTGTATCTGTATTTAGTGATACTTTATTAAGGTATCACTGATAACTATCTGTAAATTGAGATATTTTAAATACATATCAGTGATAAAAATTGATTGAGTAAAAACCAATAGATCAATGGGTTTTGATTAACCTTTTATGGGAATACATGGACACAAGAAACCACTATGCAATTAATCCAACCATCTGTAAGCATCAGACCCTTTGGATATTCTCATACAATTAATAAATGGTAAGTTTAAAATTTGGTATTTGCAAAAACTATGGCCATGAGGTAGTTTTTTCGGCGGTCAATGGAAACACCATATTACAAGGGCAAAGCTTTACCACGTGCCTCACCGGCCAACAGGTCACGTAATAACGATGGATTGCAAGTGTTCAATGCCTAATATTAATGAATCAAAGGGGCAGAAATCAAGAATGGTTTTATTGGGCAATCATCCGGAAGGGTAGGAAAAAACTCATGCTGTTATATACAGTAAACAAGATCATATCATTGGAATGTATATTGGAATGGTAACTCTTATTACTGCGGCAATAAATTTGTGGAAAAGAGAGAATGGCGGTAACAGACTCCAATTTAATACGCAAAGTTTGTATTCTGCATAACATTTAATAAGTATTGCTACCCATGGTAACAACAGTTCAGATTGACAACGAACTTAAAGATTCACCCAAGAGAATCTTACAATGACCTGATTTCAAGGCTGATAAATTTATATTCCCCAGACGTTGCCAGCAAGGAATCGCTTATTGAAACTTTCGAGATTCTTTCTCATCCGGAAATGATGAGGGGAATTGCTCGATGACTTGAAGGCATGAAGGGGGAAGAACAAGAACTCTCGAACAAATCAGCAGGAAGCTTGACTAGTAATGTCTTTTGACATTGTTCTCACAGTTGAATCAGAGGAGTTTATCAAGAAATGTGATAATGCAATCAGGAACAGAATAATCAAGTTGCTTCGAAAGATCGAAGATTAACCGGAGAAAGTGAAGCTGTTGACCTCAATTTTGACTGGCCTGTAAAATCTGAGTATTGGGGACTACAGGGCGATTTATCAGATAAAGAACAGTGAGTTAATAGTCGTAGTTATAAAGATTGGACATAAAAAGAACGTTAATTGATGATCGGCTTAAATGGACCTGTCGGGATTTGATTAAAGTTTTAAGCGAATACCATGGGCAACATAGCGTAAGCCTATTAAATATTCCTGGAAAAACAGTGCTTCTATGCCGTTAGGTTCCATCTGCCAGTATTAAATCAAGGCAACCCTCAGGCAAGAAAACATGCACATTTCCGCGACGATGGTCTACGGTAAGGGTGTGTGCGTTCGGACCTGTTTGTATTTTCTCTACAAAGTGGAGAGTATTTGTATCAAAGACATCTATTACTCCAGGATCCCCCACCGCAACGTAAAGTC
>JAKAUD010000111.1:11255-11866 GCA_021827885.1 Thermoplasmata archaeon
TTCCGGTTCATCCAGATTACATCCGGTGGTCCCGATAGAGGCCCGAGAACTTCTGTTGCACCGGTTCCTAAGTTAAGGCCGATTAAGATGCTTTCATCACAGGCGCAATATAGTGTGCCGCTTTTCTCATTCTGTTCAAGTCCATGTGGTCCTCTAGCCGGGATGTTGAATGTTCTGGAAACCTTAGAAAGATCATCAGCCCTAACGGAGACTATTGAAGGTGGATCAGCAATGTTCACGAAGAATGAATCCGTATCTGCGTTATAAAGTGCCCATCGAGTTCTTCCCGGGAGCTCGATCTTTCCTATTACTTTCCCGCTGCTGGTGTCGATGAAGGTCAGAGATGGTGGGGCATTCCTCTTTTCTGCATTGCCAACACCTGCAACCATGAGGATGTTTCTTCCTTCATCAAATGCCATGCCATTTGGCCTGACCCCAGTAGGGACGCGGAATTTCTCTGTGGCTTTTTTTCCATCCAGAAGGAATACACTTGCAGTATCCTCCCCTCTATTAGAAGTGAATAGGAGTCTTCTTTTCGCTGAAACCCAAACTCCAGCCACTCCCTTATGCCCTGTGATGGAGTACAGGAATTTCTCAGCACTTAGATCAAT
>JAKAUD010000210.1 GCA_021827885.1 Thermoplasmata archaeon
TAAGGCGATGGAATAGCGGTCATTGAAGCCATTATCCTCAGCAACCCGGTAAAGGATGTATCCTGACGGCTCGAGGATCTTACTCACCGGGGTGCGATTCTCCTGAGCCTTATGATCTTCTGACCGTTTATCTCTATCTCAATGCCCAGATACTTGGGTTCCTGCTTTACCTTCCCCTGATCGCGGTAAGATCTGATCTCATACCGATAGGTCCTGCCATTCTTAACCATCCTCCGAATATAGTACGATGTAGTGACAATCTAACTACAACGTAGATAAATCTTTGCCCATTAAATTCCAGAAAATACTGCATTATACAAGGAATGTAGTGTTAAGAAAGGGCGAAGTCAGGATGTACTCCCCCTCTACTCGAATGAACAGGTAATTTCCCATGTCAAACTTACATTTACTGATGTGCTCATTCTTATGTTTGCATGTTAATGACCGTGAGAGGATTTCGAATAAGTTCCTCAATCTCTATTGAATTCCAATGAGGGGTGGAATATTGCCCTAAATATTGCGATGCCATCCCAAATATTACCATAATTCTCTGATTTTCCCTGTTTCTTTCAGGGAAAATCGATGGCTTACGCTATCCCCTCACGATCTTAAGGGCATGGACATTGTATCCAAAGCATGCAAACATGAACTTCACCCTCACCCTTCGTACAATGTTTACCATGACATGTGAAAAGTGAAACATCCTCTTCATTACAGCATAGGGATATTCCACCAAGGAACGCCTGCGTGATATCCTTCTGTTTCTTCTAATGGATTCAATGGACAGTTTATGATTCCTCACCGCCCTGTCCATTGTACCATCCATGCCATTTGGATCGGATCCGAAGTATCCCTTGTCCCGGTACACTGTGATTCCCCTTTTGGAAAGATCAATCCTTGTGTCGTGATCCTTTGCTGTGGTGACAGCATAGAATCGAATGAATGGAACAGGATCGTTGTCATCAACGATCGTATGGCCCTTGTAACCGAAGAATGTCTTGCTGTTCTTCTTTGTGAATGAACCATCTCTGGATCTTCTTGTTTTTCCCTCAGATCTGGGTTCATCATGCTTCACATGGCCGGGATCTGATGTTATGAAAGTGGCATCCTGTGCAGATCCCTTCTTCACTTTTATGCCCTTCATTTCAAGCTGTCTCTTCAATTCATTCCATATTATACGATCCCTGCCAGTCTTCGACAGTCTCTCCCTGAAGTACCATATGGTCTTTGCATCCGGCAGGAGATCAGGATAGTCCAGGAAATTCATGAAGGATGTGCGGTCATGGATCTCCTTCTCGGCCTGTTCATCCGCAAGATTGTACAGGGACTGGAGATAGAGTACCTTCACCATTGTTATGACAGGAATGTTGGACCTTCCTCCCTTATCTGTATCATTGTGATAGAGATCCTTCAGGAGCGGAGGAAAGGCACTCCAATCGATTGCGTCTCTGGCAAATGCAAGTGGATCATTGACAAAATACTGCCTGTATTTCTCTTTAAGAGCAGTGTCGAAGAGATCACTCATACAGTAACATGGCTGATTCATGAATAAATGTTGTTGTTATCTGATCTGTTCAGGAAGGGGAGTTTTTAGAAATCCTCTGATGACTATTCTGAGTATCTAATAGATAAAAGCCTGAGCTTGGCAAGATTTTGATGCCATAGGCGGAACTGTCGCGCTAAACGAAAACATTTAAATAGTTGTACGCATTAAATCTTTTAATGGCTATAACGAATCCAATAAGAAATAGTAATACTTTAGAAATTGGCAAGGTGTTTGAAAATATTGGTTTAAAGAAAATACATTATATTGTATTTTTTATTCTCTTGGTAACGGTATTAATTGATTCCTTAGAATCAACTTACGTATCATTATTGTTGCCCGCATTCGAGAAATACTTTGCAGTTAGCCCTCTGTCTGCCGCAACTATTCTATCTGTTCCTTTCCTCGCGGCAATTGTAGGTGCAATATTATGGGGAAATATAGCTGATATCTTCGGACGTAAGAAAATTTTAGTTGCTACATATTTCTTATATGGTGTTACAAATTTTATTGCTTCCTTTTCCGTAAGCATAACTGATCTGTTAATACTTAGAAGTCTTGCTTTTTTTATGTTTGCAGGTGCGGTAGTGATTAGTTTTCCATATCTTCAGGAATTCATGCCAACAAAGGTAAGGGGTAGAATGCTTAACATCTTGTTACTTGCAACACCTTTCGGAGTCCTTATTGCTACTTTAATAGCACTTTTTGTTTTGCCATTATATAATTGGCAGGGAGTCTTTATTGTAATGTCTTTGCTGTCTCTGTGGGGGTTCGTAATACTTTTTCTCATGAATGAATCCCCATATTGGTTAACAAAGGTTGGAAAGATAGAAAAGGCGAAACAGGTGATATACAAGTTCGCTTCAAAAGAGGAACTAATTTCTACTTTAGGAACTGACCTAAGTGACGTTGTATTAACAACTGAAAGGAGCAAGAAAGTTCCATTTAGTGTGATTTGGGACAGACAATTCATAATGATTACTGTCATAGTGAGTATTATAGCGTTTACCTACGCCTTTGGTTACTGGGGAATTTTTTCTTTTATTCCCGGTTATCTAATAGGTAGAGGTGTTCCATATCACGCAGCGCTTGAAATAGAGCTAATCTATGCGTTGGCAGGTATGCCGGGCTATGCACTATCTGCCTTCTTGATGGAAAAACCTACCTTCGGAAGAAAAAAAGTTTCGGTATTATTCCTTGCTATAACAGCTACTGCCACGGTAGCATTCTTGAATGTCTCCACGGTTGTTGAAGCTATAATCTCCTTGGCAATTCTATCATTTTTCTCAAATGGTATTTGGGGGACGTTAGATGCATGGTTTCCTGAGCAATATCCCACGGAGGCTAGGAACACCGGAAATGGTTGGGCAATTGCCATGGAGAGAATTGCGCCCGTCACTGCCCCGTTATTCGTAGGTGCATTTGTATTACTGAAAGGGGCTGATATAATTATAAGCGCAGTGTTACTCCTTATGATCGTCGTGGCGATAGTGGGGACTATCTTTCTGAGAGAGACGCGAGGTGTTGATTTGGTATGATTTCCAAAAAAGTATCAGAATTTAATCATATGCAGGAAAAAAATTCTATCAAAGGGAAAGAACGAAATGCCGCATTTGTTCTGTTAAGGGAGGTAATGTTAATCAAGGAAAATGATAAAGTAGCTATAACATGCGACGAGTTTTCCGATGAAAAGGTAAAAAACGTGCTTATGAAGGAGTTGAATCAACTCGGTGCAGTACCAGTTGCATTAAGTTACCCCTCAAACTTGTTCAATGGTTCAAATCTTCCTTCAGCAGTAAGCGAAGGAATATTCGCATCAGATGTGTGGTTGGAGTTATCCGGTAAATATGCACTTTATAGTGAAACAAGATTTGAAGCGTCAAAGAGAGGAGTTCGGTACTCCTGCCTAACTGGGATGGATTATGACCTTTTCTTAAGAGCTTTCAATGGCATTAATTATAATGAATTATTAGAGTTTGGTAAAACACTTAGTTCCGCCATCGATAGATCTGAACGCATTGAGATAATATCTGGAAATGGTCAAATCCTTACAGCTTTTGGCAAGGTAAAATCCTCAGTTGTCTCTGGGATTCCTAACCCATCGAAAGGAAGCACTACCATGTTTGCTGGGACTGTTAACTGGATTTCTCAAGAGAATAGAATTTCTGGGGAAATTGTAGTTGATGGAAGTATATGGCCGCCTGTTGGTGTGTTGAAAGAACCCATTACATTTAAAATAGATAAAGGTATAATAACTGAAATCTCAGGGGGTTCCGAGTCGGGACTTTTAAATAAGTGGCTAGAAGATATGGAGGATGAGAACATGTATCGAGTGGCTCATCTCACAATTGGATTTCATCCGAATATCAGGAAGCTGAGAGGAATAATTCTTGAGGATGAAAGACTTTTCGGTAGCTTTCAAATAGGCTTTGGAACCCAAGGTCCTGCATTTGGAAAAAAGTGGATCGCAAAATCGCATTCAGATGCTATAATAAAGTGTCCAACTGTAAAATTAGATGGTAACAATATACTCAGTGAGGGAAAATTTACACTAAAAAATTTTTCAAAGTCAAATTTTAACTTTTTAGAGGGATAAATATGAATTTAAATATAAGTAATTGGATGGACTTGCATAATTCTGCAACTGTTGTTGACTGCCATACGGATGTGGTACAGCAGTTGTACGGAGAGAAAAATTGGTTTGGAGAACGTATTAACTATAGGAAAATGGGTAACAAATCTGACGTTGGTCAATTGGATCTTCCAAGGATGATTGAGGGGGGAGTAGACTGTCAAGTTTTTGTGATCTGGAGCGATCCAAAGCGCCAGTATGATAGAATGCGCAGAGGCCTCGATTTACTGGATCACTTGATCAACGAAATATCTGCTAATTCTCCTAAAATTGGACTGGCCAGGTCATATAATGACATAACTGATTTAAATAAACAAGGAAAGGTAGCTGCGCTATTATCACTTGAAGGTGGCGAACCACTGGCTGGGGAAGTAAGTATGCTAAGAAACTTTTATAGGTTAGGTGTTAGATTAATTGGTTTAACTTGGAGTTTTCAGAATGAGCTAGGGTACGGAATTAGAGAAAAGCCAGAAATGGGGCTGACCGAGTTCGGATTTAAGGTAATCGAAGAGGCTAATTCTCTCGGTATGATTGTCGACGTCTCGCACCTTAATAACAGAGGTTTTTATGATGTTATTGAAACTTCTAGAAATCCGATTATAGCATCGCATTCTAATTCAAAAACCGTCCATAATCATAGGAGGAACCTCGACGACAAACAATTAAAAGCAATTGCGGACAAAGGTGGTGCTATTGGTATAAATTTTACCCCTCAGTTTCTGTCTGAAACGGAAGCTACTATCAACGATGTAATAAAGCACATAAAATACATCTCAAGTCTGGTAGGTTTTGAAAGAATAGGTCTCGGTTCAGACTATGATGGAATGGAAAATGCACCTATAGGACTAGAAGATGTTTCCAAATTACCAATGCTAACTAAAAGAATGGTGGAGGAGGGATTTAAAGTACAAGATATAAAAAATGTACTTGGAGAGAGTATGTTAGGTGTGTTCCGTGAGGTGATTAAGTGAGAAGGACCTTGAATGAGGAAAACCTTAAAAGTTATATAACAGGTTCTACCCTTTTATCCACGGGAGGTGGCGGGATTCCCCCTTCTGAGGAGCGGTTTTATTCATCAATTGAGAAAATCATGGACAAAGACGAGTTTCCCGTTTTAATAGATTCTAGCGATCTACCTTCAGATGTTTATATTATTGAGCATAGCGGAGTTGGTGGGGGTATTCAGGCAGAAATTAGAAAAAAATACAGTCTTACACCTGGTGCTGATCCATATTACGAACGATGGGTAAGGGGTTTTAACACAAAGGAATGGATAGACAAGTTCATCAACAGATACTCAGAAATATTTCCGCTTTCATCATGGAGCAGAAAGCCGTCTGACAATGAAGGTCTTACACTCGATTCATACTTTTCTAATTCCACAGGAATCAAAGCTTATGCCACCGTAATCGGGGAGATAGGTCCAAATGGATTTTATGAGTTATTAAATGCCGCAGAGAACAGGCTTCCAATAGTAGATGGTGACATGGCCGGATATAGAGCGGTTCCAGAAATTTCCCTTTCAACACTTAATATACATGAGATCGATCCGGGAAAAGTAATGTTCAGTTCAGCATGGGGCGATATTATAACCGTGGAAAAGACGCTTAGCTACCAAAGGCTTGAAGATATAGCTAGACACTTAGCGATTTCTTCAGGAGGAGCAATTTCAGGAATTCATGCTATAAAATCCGCGGATCTGAAAAAATCTGTTGTTTTAAACTCTATATCAAAAACCATGGAAATAGGAGAATCTATAAAGTCGTATCAACTAAAAAAAAGCGGAATTGATCATGTCCTTAAAACTGCTGGTGGCAGTATTATTTTTGAAGGAAAGGTTGATAATTTTATTAGGGACACAAAAGACTCTTTCCATATCGGGGATATTTTTCTTACAGGGGTGGGCAATTATCATATGAAGGAACTTAGGATATGGTTCAAAAATGAAAACCACATATCCTGGTTAAATAATAAACCTTATGTTTGTTCCCCCGATCTAATTTGTGTAATAGATAAATATACAGGCTTGGGACTCCCCAACGCCTTTGAAAGAGAGTGGGTTTATGGAAGAGAGGTTTATGTAGTAGGAATACCGGCTTGGAAGAAGTGGTACTCACCAAGAGGTCTTCAAATATTCAACCCTAGACATTTTGGATTCGATATAGAGTTCAAGCCAATTGAAGATTTGACATTTTCCTGAATGGTATGGATATTAATAGTTCAACGACCCCACTACCTATATTTATATCCCTGGAAAGGTCCATCATATACAGTTCAGTAGTATCGTTTTATGCAATAGAGTCCAATTCTGTTTTTAATTTATCTTATGGTTCAATTGGAATAGTTATGTTTGTTATTATTTCATCAGGGGCTGCCTTTCAATTAGTAGGCGGAAAATCATCAGACGCTATAGGACGAAGAGCAGCAGCCATAATTGGGCAAATAGTGCAGAGTATCGGCTTAGTGTTAATGGGAAATTCATTTATTTTCCATGACCTTTTTGATTCAATACTTGGTTTTTTTTTAATAAATATCGGAGGGAATTTAGTTCAGTCATCTATTAATGCTATCGGCCCAGATTTATCAGAAAACACATCATTTCGCGTCAGTTATTTTGCAAAAATTAGAACGGCCATAAACTCTGGTTTTGGCTTTGGACCATTAATAATTGGTATATTGCTGACTCGGATGAGTTATGGTTTTTTCACTGAATTATTAGGGTTAGTTTCCACTGTGTCAATGATCTTCTTTTATAAAATTAGAGGAAAGCCTTTGGAGAAAATCTCTACAAAATTGATAGTTGAAAACCACCGAAAATTCCCCCCGACTCAGTGGCCTCTTATTAAAATTTCCATTTCCGCCTTATTGTTATCATTGTTATTTGGACAACTTACTAGTTCTATCCCAGTTTACGAGCAAATTGTAAACAACTTATCGGTTAGCCAGATAGGAATTCTGATTGGTGCTAATGGATTTATGATAGTACTGATCCAGTTCCCAATTTCACGACTTGTTAAAAATATATTTAACTGGAAATGGATGACGACTGGCGCGGCGATATATTCAGTTTCAATTATCTTGCTTTCTTTAGCTAACTTATTCAGCAGCGTTCTTATCATTATCATCATTTTAACCCTAGGTGAAGCGATTTTTTGGGGAACTGCACAAGCATTGGTTTCCTATCTATCTGACCGCGCGAGTTTCGGTAGGGATTTAGGAATATTTTCCTTTAGCATCACATTAGGTAGGGGAATTGGAGCGGAATACGGGCTTTATCTTTTTTCTTTATTAATAGCGTATCATACAATCTTTTGGTCTCTAATCGCAATACCAGGTTTGATTAGTACTCTCCTTTTCAGCATTTTTGTCTATAGAATAGGTAAATTATATATCGCTCAGAAGGTATCGTAGGGTTTACCGAATCTTAACTTATCATAATCAACTCTTCTGTGGCAGGATCGTTTAGTTACATTTTGGACGAATTTCATGCAGTCTTATGTTTAGCTTTGTCATTTCTTTGTCTGAGTGCCTGATTCCAGCAGCATACTCTTTGTTATCCTCTATTGCCGTTGCTGTTAGCCCGTTTCTGGTTTTTGTAAAACTTATGAGCTTAAAGACAGTCTCAAAAATGACAAGTGGTTTTCCCTTCCCGTCCATGCTTATGAATGAAAACATGCGATCCTCTATCTTATTTCACTTGCTTGGACTGGTATGGAACTTTTTTCATAGAAGTCTGATTAGACGGTCCCTGCAGATGGACTTTTTTCCTCTGTTTCGTGATCCGTTGGGACTATTGCCATCTGCATATATCACCAGTTCTTTCGCATCTGGATATCGCTCTTTTCCAATGAGAACCCACCACTGCCCGATGCTCTCCACGGCAAGTTCGGATGTGTCATGGATCTTTCCAGCATTGATCAAGCCCTCCCTACTTCCTGCATCTTATATACCATAGGGTGCGGCTTTTCCAAGGCCGGGGTTGAGAAAACCATAAAAGTTAACCTCATTTGCCCCTACTACCTTATTCCATGTCTTTCCCGAATTCTTGAATTCGCATATTAATTCCTTTTTCGTTGCATCGACAGATATGACTGGGTTTGCGTTTTTCATAAATTCTTTTGCTTTTTTGTTATGTACCCGAACTGTGCGCCCCTGTCTGCCGACGGACCACCTTCTATGTTCTTTATGTTCGCTTGCAATGAGTAATCATTCTCTTTCAGTATCCTTCCCACATTATCCGGATAGATCTTATGGCCAGACAGTTTTAATTCATCCGCAATCTTATACGTGGATTTGCTGCTACATCTCAGGAGACTCACGTTATCGCCAGCAGTGTTCTCATTCATGATTGATCTTCTCAAGGTCTGCAACAATCCCTGGATCTTTATCTCCAACCCTTCTCCTTCCTCCTCCCGGTGAGCGGAGTCTTTCAGGAACTCCGAGCCTTTCCGCGGATTTCAATTCCTTTACCCCTTATCGATGGTCAAGTGTGAAATGCCTGTCAATTCTACAACAATTGGTACCTCCCACAACCCATCTCAAGCGCTATTGCTGCCGCAAAACATCTTGCCTGAACCTCATCTGCACCCGAAATAGCTTTTATCCACCATGAATACTGTCTGTCATTATCCATGCTATTACATGCATATGCAATTTAATACTGTTCGTTATGTTAGTGTTCGGTAAACTACATTAGGGTCTAACAACCGGTAAATTTTTCCACACTACTATTTCTGATGAGGGTATTGAACGAAGCAATAGATCATATGTTTTCCTAACGTGATCTTCTGCCATTTTCTTTGCCTCAGGCGCTTTTTTAGCTACTATTAGATCTATTATCAATCTATGCTCTTTGTCAGAATCAAGTCGTCTATCTGGGGATATAAATTTTACAGATTGCGATAGTTTTAATTTTGTCTGAATATTTTGCAATATATCAACTAAATAAAAAAGGCGACTTTCAATTGCAATGGATAAGTGGAATTCATCATTTAATTTAGAAAGTTCAAAAAGATTTCTACCTTCGTAGTTTGAGATTTTATCAAGTGCTGATAGTAACCTTTGTTTTCCATCTTCTTCTATACGTCTAGCTGCGTACTCAGCCGCTAAACCTTCCAGACTAATCCTAACTAGCTCAAGTTCAATGCTCTGGAAGTGATCAAGAAAATTTATCTTTATTCTTCCATTTTCTCGTTTGAGTAAGCCTTGTTGTTCAAGTATCTTAACAGCTTCTCGAATAGGTGTTCTACTGACACCCAACCTACCTGCAAGATAGCTCTCCGTTAACAGTTCATTGTTTGTTAATTTCCTATAAACAATATCTTCCTTTATTTTTTCTAGGACATAAATTGTTTGAATCGATTCTCGACTCAACTAAATCTTTACTTTATGTCTTATTGTAATTTAATTTTATGGTTTTTCACTATGGCGGACATATACCGTTAGATCTTACTGGAATTGTTCCGGGTTGAATATGCCTGATCACTGAATTCCTGCGTATACGGCGTATTGGAAAGTGAATCATTCATCAGCATCTCATAAGCCAATCATGTCCCACAATAGGGGCCCAAACCAGTCTCTGGAACCGAAAACGATATTCACGTACTTAGGATTCCCAATATTCTGGAACAGTGCCAATGACTCACCGGTCTGTGCAAGGAGGTCCCTTTGCCTGTGTTTCCCGTTCGTTTCCTCATCATCTTCCGGAAGAACCTCTCCAAGCTGTTGCTTGTCCTCGGAATGGTATGTTCAAGCTTGCCATAAAGGATGACCATACCGAGGAAAGTAAGGCAAGAGTTTTGGATTGCTGAAGGCGGTATCATGTATTTCATAGGGAGGAACGAAAGATCTTCATTAGATGGCACAGGAAGGTATAGGAAGTATAGTGAGCGTTCATTAATGAAAGGGAACTTCCGGTTATGATTCAGGCATCTCTTCGAGGGCAGTGTGCAGTCTATTCCATTTTCTTCACGAATACCCTGCCGTCTTCCTGGTAGAATCCGATTATATCTCCGGCGTTTGCTTTCAGTGCTTCAGCGGCTTTCTTTGGGAGCGTGATCCTGAAGGATGTCCCTCTCTTTGACACATGTGTGACTTCAATCAATTGTGGCATCTTTGGGTATTATTGGTATGAATTAAAAAGTTGACGCATTAAGACCGTGTAAAGCAAGAATCCCGAATCGGAATAATGTTCACAATCTCTTGTTCACTTATTATAGCGGGTTTTTATATAATACAGAGAGATTAAACTCTGAGTCATGGAATCTTTCCATGATACTGGATTGTGAAAATTTGAGTGACGATAAAGCGGCTGTATTGATAGACAACTCGTATCTGCAAAAGGAAGTAATTGATAACCTGAACGGAAGGAACGGCAAGTTTCAGCTGGACTATCAGGAGTTCAGCGACAATTTGTGCAGGGAAATAGACGCCGTTCGTTTCAGGACTTATATTTACGATGTTTCAATTGAAAGCAACAGGAATTTCCTGACATCTCTGAACCTTCTGGATCGGTTTGAGATACGCATGGGAAAACTGCAGGAGAACGATAAGGGATTCCGCCAGAAGCAGGTTGACATCATGCTGGCCATAGACATGATAAAGCTGGCGCTCAAGAACAAGATACAGCACATAATCCTGATTACCGGTGACAGCGACTTCGTTCCAGCCGTACAGTACGTGAAGGAGGAGGGAGTAATGGTACACCTCAGGCACGCAGAGAAGACCTACAGCAAGGAATTGTCACAAACGTGCGATACCAGCAGACAGCTTTCAAGAGGAGTGCTGATAGAGTATGATGGAAAAGGCGGATATAGAAAATGAATATGAAAATAAGGCATTTTTAACTGTTGTATGCTGATTTGACATGGTTTCAAGGGTTTTCAATCTTTTTGTTCAGCTGACTGATGTGAGAAGGTGAAATTGGGAATATTCACCCATATTCTCATAATACATAGAGTACATGTACCCGCATAGCGGGGTTATTTTTCGGGCGAAACTGTCTTTCAGCCTGAACCGCAATGGTTGTAAGCGGGGCTTTTCAGCACTGGCCCGGACACAGGGCCGGGGATCGCTTCCTTTGTTTTCCCACTGCGTATATGCAGACTATGTATGTATTACTTTTTCCCGTCTGCGGCTTTACCGTCTTCACAGTGAGGGTCATATCCAAAAGATGAAAGGAGGATCGTCAATCCGAACAGAGAAGCTGATCCTGAACGGTTTTTCAGCAACTCCGCCGGGTTGGCCCGCCTATGAGGGCTCCCTGGAGACGGCCTGGGGGAAGTGCGGACAATATATACAGTGTGTATCTACCTCCTCTGGCCCCGTAATGAAGCCCGTTCCAGACAAACAATTATATACGCGAGTGCCGACATATATTTGCAGGGAGCGAGAAATATTCCCCGGTGTTCAGGCATGGACACCGGAAGGGTATGCCAGGAGGGTGCGAAAGCGCCGCAAGCCCCTGAAAGTCTTATATACACGAGTGCTGATAGTAAGTTACCTCAAATGGTCAGTTGAGGAATAAACGGGATCAGCAATGGTTCTGTTTTTTCCAAGGCTGTTCAGGAGAGTGCTTCTCTTGTTCTGAGGAAGTGCGAATCGATAATGGTCAGTTTTATGGGTTTCGCCAAGGTA
>JAKAUD010000079.1 GCA_021827885.1 Thermoplasmata archaeon
TACCTAGAGCCGAAATAAAGAGGATAAAGTACGGCGATTATATTTTTTATCCTCTTGGACATGTTTATTGTGAAATTCATTTTAACATTGATTTTACAGGAGGTTTTTCCATATTTTCTTATTGGATTTAAGGTTCATGGGTTTTCGCTGGTTCAAAGATGAAAGTGGAAGCGCAAAAAAATGATATGTTTTTAAACAATCATATGCAGTGAGGAAACACTGATATCCCCAAGAGGCAACACTGTAACAGGCAGTGACCTTAAGACTCAGTAATGGGTTCTTGTGAAACCGTCTAAACCGTGTGGAATAAAGGCAAGAGCGGGAATCTCCAATGCTTGGCTGAGGAGAATATGCCAGAGAGATTAAAATAGATTGTAGCAATAAATGAATCATGATTCCTGATTCAAGCGACGATATCTGGAATAATATCGTTTCGGAGCTTCTAATCAGAGGAAAAATGACAGTTCCAAAAATTTTGAATGGAACTGAAGTGCCGAGACCAGAAACTTCGGGATTGTTCAGAAAATCGGTCGGCGAGATAAAGGGGCAAATCGCAGATTGGAGAGCGACGGTTGGTGGATCGAATCGCGGAATCCACATTGTTGAGTATAAAGATCACTATGAAATGCATGTTGATCAATATGATCCCAGAAAGAACCCTATAAAACATCTATTAATTGATAGCCCAAAGTATGGATTTGCACTTGGTGCTTTAACCATAGGCATTGGAGCTGTCCTGGCACTTATAAGGAAGAAATAATGCTTTCAGAGTCAAGAAAATTAGCCTTATACATACTTATGATAAGTGCAATGGCACTTGCTGCAAGGATCACCAACAACATGATTATGACAACTGCCCCCTTGATGGCAAAATACTCATATGGAATGAACAGCTTTGAAGTGGGACTCACGGGTACCATTATCTATGCCACCACACTTGTTTCAACAGCCCTCATTAACCCACATCTTAGTGCAGTTAAACGAAAAAGGACTTTCATTGTTGCTTCCGTTCTTGCCACCCTCAGTGAAATTTTATTGATATTCGGTTCCATACCTCTTTTTTGGATTTCCATAGGATTATTCGGTTTCTTCACCGGATTCCTGTTCACCAATCTCATCACATCCATTTCAATGGTTTCTGAGGGGGTGACAAGAGAGCGCTTTCTGGCAGGTTATTCAATCTCCCTGAGCTTGGGCCTTGTCATAGGCCCTGCTATTGAGACAGAAACGTTGTCATTCCTCCCCTATTCATCTATTATCTTGGAATTCCTCCCATTTATGGTTGTGGTTTCGGCATTGTCTCTTTTCGTGAAATTTGGCGAGAAAAAGGGAAATATAGGCATTTCCGGAATTGCAAGAAATCCTGGATTCTTGGCATCAATTATTGCGATAACTGCCTATAATGTTCCATTTGCTGCTTTTACTGTTTTCATGGCAATATACCTTAGAACTGAATTTGGAGTGTCTCTGGTGTTTTCATTTTCCGTCTACATACTTTTTTTCCTTACCTCCTTCTCGACAAGAATTTATCTGTTTGCCCGCCCTTTGAAATTAATAAAAAAGCCATTATTCTTCCTGATATATCTGACAATAATTTGTGTTGTTCTGATTCCAGTTTTGACAATTTTCAACAGCCTTTATCTGGTTCTTCTGGTAATAGCTATCCTTGGAATTCCCCATGGTGGGATTTTCCCAATCTCCACCATACTCTTGAGCCGGGGTGTTCCGAGAGAGAGCCTGAATGCAGCCAATTCTTATTTTATGTCCTATAATAATGTGCTTTTTATTGTGATTCCTGCCATATTTGGAGCAATTTCTTACTTGCAGAATGAGCTTTATGCCTTTGCTTATATGGCTATTGCCCCGATTGTTTCCATCCTGTTAATCCAGTTGAAATTCTCAAAGAATAAGCAGATGTTTTTCTCTTAATTTTAACATGAATGTTCAATAGTTTGCCTTGCGGAGTTTAGAAGAGAATCACGGTGGAGGAAATGGAAGTGAAACGTAGACTTCTTCCTCGTATACCTTAAATATTTAAAACGTATAGAACAGAAAACATGGAAATTATTGAACCAGACTCAAGAATAGCTGATTTAGTAGGGTTACTTTACATGCTGAACTATGTGTTCAAAAGTAAAACGGATCTTTTTGAGCTAGAAAAGGAGATGGAGGTCGATCTGGATGATCTCATGCCAATTGTCTATACCGCAACATCACTTTCGTTTATTGGAACCGACCAGGGCGATATTTGGATAACAGAGAGTGGAAAAAAATTCATAGGTGCTGGGCCAAAGGTCAGGAAGGAAATGCTTAAGTCGGTTGTCAAGGATTTTGAACCCTTTGCAACTGCCCTGCAAATGAAAAAATTTGAGTTGGAGGATATAAAAGAAGAACTTGAAAAAAAGGGAGTTCAGAAATACAATAGTCCCTCTGGATTCCATAACCTTGAGGTAACACTTATAGAATGGGGAGTATATTCCGGCCTAATCAGGAAAACGGAAGATGGGTTCGTTGCCGCAAGTTAGTTAAAGAACCTGTTTTATTATTACTTCAGATGCTGATTGAATTCAGGCAGAGTATATACCTTCCTCTGCCACGTACTTTTTTCTTGCCAGATCCATCATCTTACGCGTAAACAAAATTGAATATACGGCAACAATTATTGCGAAAAGAAATGAACCCCATGCAGAAAGGGCTATATTGCCATTAGCGGTTGACTGGTCAACTATCTTCATCAACCCAAATTGAACGGTAAGTGTCTTTCCTCCGGCAATATTTGGCCAAAATTCCCCTATCATAAGGCCTCCCCATGCACTGTTTATTGTTGAAGAGATGCCTACCACCAGATAAGGGAATGTGGATGGGATCACTATATACCTCAGCCTTTTAAAATATCCAAGGTTCAGGTTCTTCATCAACTCAGTATATTCAGTTGGCATAGCCTTGATTCCCATCCAGAAGCTATAGAATACGTAATAAAATGTGCTCATGAATCCCAGAACCAAAACGAAGAATTCATCGGTTAGGGAGCCGTAGATCGACGATATAAAAGGATACAACGCAAAGAAGAGAAATGGGAAATATGTTGGGACCGGATAGGCACTGAATCCTTGGATGATAGGAATGGCAGCAGATTCAGTCTTTTTGTGCGTTGCAATATAGTATCCGACAAAAATTGCGAAAGCGATGGATACTAGTGTTATTATTGCAACTCTAATATAATCATAAAGCAGGTTTATCATTAGATATGGTGTTTTCCCCAATAAATATCCCCATTCCCCCACTGAAATTGAAGTTACAATCATATAAGTTTCATACACTAATAGTGCAAGGATGATGAAACCTGCAGCTATTCCGATAACTGCATAATTCTTTTTTTTCCCTTCCACATAATATAAAGATTCATAATTGATATTCTTCCTTCTCCCTATTTTGTTGTAAGTAGCGAGTTTTCCAAGTGGATTTATTGAGGCAATAGCAGATGAAGTCGCGGATTGCCTCAACCTTGGCTTTCCTCTTCTGATTATCGGGACATCGGTATCAAGAGCATATTTCCCCACAGCCCTCTTGGCAATTTCCTTGAGGAGAATGACGATCAGAATCACAACGATGCCAAGAACTACTAACGTCACTGACACGAGAAAACTGTTTCCAGCCCTTACGTATTTATCCAGTGTGGAACCAACACCAAACGTCTCATATGTCGTAAGGCCAACTGTAAACACTTCACTTACCGTGATATAGAAAAAACCATCAGCTATACTGGGAAAAAGGTTTGCGGCAATCCTTGGTATTGAAAATGGAATATATACGTACCTCAGCCTTTCAAAAAATGAATAATTATAATTATCTGCAACTTCAATCATTTCCTTTGGGATGGTCTTAAAAGCCTGGTATTCCCCCAACCACAGATTCCATACAACCGCAGTGAACACCAGGAAATCTGCTGCTAGTTCTACACCTAGGGTTCCACCAATATTTGTTATGAAAATAACCAGTACAATGGGAAAAAAGGCTATTACCGGAACCGATTCAAAAACTTCACTTAAGGATATAAATATTGATTCGAACCACCTATTCTTGATCGCGATATATGACAATATCCAACCGCTCAGAATGGAAAAACCTATCAGCCCAAGAACCCTCCCCGTGGTCGCAAGCACTGCCAGTACAATTATGACTATGTCATTCAGAAGGTTTCACCTTTCCCTTCGTAAGATAATTGTATAGCATGTCGAGATGATTGTCGAATTCCGGTTCCCTGGGACTTCGTGGCCTGGGCGTCGTTATATCTATTTTTCCAACAACTGTAGCCGGAGAACCATTTAAAATTATGACAGAATCTGAAAGTTCCACTACCTCTGTAAGGTTGTGGGAAACCATTATCACCGATTTAAGTTTTGTTTCTGAATTAAATAAAATATTGTAAATATCCTGCCTTAGACCCTCTGCCGTGAGTTCATCAAGATGTGCAAAGGGCTCATCCATAAGTAATACCTGTGGATCTGCTGCCAGGGCTCTTGCTACTGCAACCCGTTGCCGCATTCCACCGCTCATTTCCTTTGGAAACAGCCCTTCAAATCCCTGAAGACCCACTATTTCCAACGCTTTCAGAGCCGTTTTTTCGGCATCCTCTTTGGTGATTCTTTTGTTTTTTAAAGAAAGCATAACATTTTCGAGGGCATTCATCCAGGGAAACGTCACTATTGACTGGTGAACCATTGCCACCAGCGGTGTTGGCCTCAATATTGGTTTGTTGTTGAGAAAAACCTGCCCAGACTCAGGCTTGATAAAGCCACCAAGCAGCCTTAATAATGTAGATTTTCCAACTCCTGATGGCCCGACTATAGATGTAAACTTATCTGATTCTATTGAAAAATTGATATCGTGAAAGACTTTGAACCCGTTTTCATACCTAAAGTCGAGGCCAGAAACCTCAATCGTTGTTCCAAGGAACCACCTTTCTCTCAGTATTTACTTATTATATATAGAATGTTACATTCGGAGGGACTATTACTCAATGTCTTCTTGAAAAGAGTTTTCTATAATGTTCACCAATCTTTATTTAAAGCTTCCAGATCCTTGAAAACTTCATCGTATATGCTGTACGGTTCCTCTTCTATCTTTACGTCATTTGAAAGCTTCAGGATGTTGTTTCTCAGATATGTCCACTGGTTTATCCTCCAAGTTTTCCCCTTGCTGATGGTTACTTCCTCTCTGCTGGTCATCAGGAAACCATATTCCTCAAGATTGTAAAAAATGTCACGCTCTGGAGGCGATAGAACATTGTCAAGTACATAATCCTCATACCCAAAGAATGAAAGTAGAAAGTTGCAGAGCTCAGAAACATCCTCTTTGGCCATTCCCTTTTTACCATAGGTATTATCAAGAGCTCTTAAGAGGATTTCCCTTTTAAGAACGGTCATATGAACCAACTCTATATTTTATCTTCTTATTAAACATTTGTTTGATGTCTATGGCGGCAATAGACTGCTAGACCTCTTTTATATACTGTTATTCGTTGGCCACACTAAACACGTAGTTTCCAACTAATCGATTTGTACAACCAATTCTGGTGTACAGAAAACTCTCTGAATATCACGCAGCAGAGCAAAAATTTTGCTGAAGTGACCTAACGACCTTTTGCCGCCATAGTTTGATGTCTATGGCACTTCTATGATGATTGCTAAAAAAGTATATTTTACATTATTTTTTACTGAAAACCCCGGGTTTTTATGGAGCGCATTATGTATGCAGTAATTGATCCTTTATAATGGGGGAGCATTATTATAGAGTTAGAGTGTGTGAAAGCAGTGAAACTCTTAACTGCCAGAAACATGAAATTTCACCGTGCTACTCTGTGTCGATCCATTAATGATAGCCATAATTTAACGTGACAATGTCTAATTTTCAACCATTACATATCACGGATGTGTTTATTTCTATATTGTTAGTGTACTATGTCAATATCTGTCACGGTAGATTTAATAGAGAGAGAGATTCGGGATTCGTGAAAATAAGAAACAAACTTATAGGGATAACAGCGATCCTGATAGTGATCCTGTTTATTGGAATCGCAATGCAATCGTCAATTGTAGGAACTCAAACGGGTGGGAAAATTTTAAAAAATAAAAATGAACCCATTCAAAGTTTAAGTGTAAACGCGAAAGCATCAGTCAAAGAAACTCAAACGGGTGGGAAAATTTTAAAAAATAAAAATGAACCCATTCAAAGTTTAAGTGTAAACTCAATATCATATGAGAGATTAAGCGCTTCGCTCAACATGAATTTTGAATTGTATGTGTTGACTAATCACATCAATATTGGTAAAACAACTATTTCTAAAATGAACAACAATATGAAAATGGATATCATAAATAAATTTGTAAGCCATAACCCTACTGTTTTAATGGAATTAAAAGAACTTATAACAGCAGAGGAAAAGAGTTTTAATCTACAGAAACCTCCATCCATGAAAATGTACAATTTTATTATTAAACACGGGAATAAAACCATAGAAAGCTCGAAAATCTACAAACAAAATAACGAAATTTATAAAGTATCAAAAATTGGTTATTCTATTAAAATCAACAGCACGGAGTATAGAGAAACTGCAACTATTGTTCAAGCGCCAAGTGGTATGAAATTAATAGACCCAACTGTTATGGTTCAGATAAATTATCTATCTCATAATTTTTGGTGGATTGGAACAATTACTTTCGGTGAGGTCGACTACATCTATGAAAATTATATGTATAATGCACAATGGGAAGTAGGGTATAATTATAATGAGGCCTACAATCTTAAGAACACATTCCTTCAATTCTCTATTGGTGGTGCAGCTGTATCAACGGTTTTGACAACAGTCATCGGCCTTGCAGCAAGTGCAATTGGTGATTTAGGAACAGTTGTAAGTATTAGCACATTGGCATATGACGCAGCAGACTTAGGTTATGCGTATGGAGAAATTAGTAACGCATATGGTGCGGATTCAAACTGTCTTCCCATAGCAATACAAAATGATTACATCTGGGACTGGTATATTGGCGGACTAACCGGAAACGGCTGGGGAATCCATGTATATGTAGATAACAATGGATGGCAACAAGTACTCTATCCTCTATCGTTTAGTGGATTTGAATCACCGGGGATCTCTACATTTGCACACAACTTTCAATCAAAGTACTCATCGAATTGGCAATGGGTAGGTCTTTACACAAACTGAGGTACAAAATTGACACCCTCAATTATTTTTTTATTATATTTCGGAATTTTTTCCTTTTCTATATCGTTGATCTATTCGATATTTTCAATGAAAGTTCTATCAAAAACGGATAGATTTAAAAAATTTCTAGACGAGCCTTCCCCCAAAAATAGGTTGAGCAAATTGGTTCTTTATTTTTACTGTGCAGGAGCTGGCATTGAGACTTTTGGAATCATTTATCTTTACCTATTTTTAAATAACAATAATCCCGGATTAATTGGCATACAGAGGATTGACGCATACGGAGCATATTTAGGATTTATTTTAAGTTTTATTGGGAGTGGATTCCAGTTAGTGAGAGCACATCGAATAAGAAAAAAATTAGGTTTAAATCCTTGGTTTACCTGAAAAGCAGGAGTTAAACCACATATATTTTTCTACTACGTGTAAAAACATTACAATGACTGAAGTTTTTCAAAAAAGAGATTCAAAATACCCATCCACTTCAGTGTTTCGGTGTAAGTTAGTGAGAGGTTAAGTGCCATATCCTTCGATCGTTTCCAAGCTTTATATCGGTTCTCTCCACCATTGAAATGAAATTGAGGGGTTTCTATGACTTTTCCCAATACCCCCTCACGCCTGATTCCCTCAGGAGAACTACAGGAACCACAATGAGTCGCTACGAAAGAATCATTACGAAACCATAGCCCTTCGCCCTTCACTACCGTCTGTGCCTCACCAGAACAATATCCTTCAGGCTCCCCATTGAGCTGAAGATCTTATTCACATATGCCTTCTCCCAATACAACAAAACTTCCGTTAAATAATGCGTGAGAGAATTTACACTGCGCGACAGTGCTCATTTCGATATGTATACAGTATACAGGATGGTAAATAGGTCAAATGCTCTTGATGTTAAAGCCCTACAAAATAAAAAAATGTTGTTCTTTCGCTTTAATAAAACCTATTAAAATAACGAAGAACAAAGTTAGGCGTAACATTCATGATAGATATTTTTGTTATACATCCTGCAACAAAGATAATAAACAACATCAGTATAAAAGCGTTGCTTGTATCTATTTATGTATGTAATCTAGTCTGTATTAGGTCTTTTGCCGGGTTTCGGTGTCTCTAAGATTCCTGATTTTGTCCAGAATGGTATGATCATCTATACCAGTAAGATCACCCTGTTCCTTATGCAAGAACGCATCCCTTATAGCCCTCCTCATTATCTTTCCGCTCCTGGTTTTTGGCAGGGCATCCAGATGAAATATGTATTTAGGGCCGAATGATTTCCCCAGATCTATTTCCACTTTTGATTTTATTCCCGTCAGCACTTCACTATCAGGCTTTCCGGTATAGAATATGGCTATTGCTTCCCCCTTTATCGGATCCGGAATACCGGTTGCTGCGCTTTCCACAACGCCATTAACAGCATTCACTGAATCTTCTATTTCGTTCGGGCCTACCCTTTTTCCTGCTACTTTGATTACCTCGTCCGCCCTTCCGTAAAGGAAAAAGTATCCGTCTTCATCCATTTCAGCCCAATCACCCTGATACCAGACGCCCTTGAATTTTGACCAGTATGAATCAAGATATCTTGAATCGCTTCCCAGAATGCCTCTGGTCATTGAAGGGCAATGCGATTTTGAGACGAGATAACCAACCTGGTTCAAGGTATCTTTTCCCTCCTCATCATAGACTGAAACATTCATTCCCAAACCTCTGTATAAACATCTTGGTTTCAATGGCATCGCCGGAGTGGAGGCAAGGAAGCATCCGATAATATCGGTTCCTCCAGAAATATTGCATATTGGCACTTTTGAACCCCCATAGTGCTCAAAGAGCCATTTCCACGATTCATTGTCCCACGGTTCTCCAGTGGAGGCAAAAGCCTTTATGTGCGCGAATTTCCTCCTGACCCCTTTTGCTTTCATAGTTCTTACGAAAGTTGGAGATAATCCCAGAATCTTTATCCCGTTTCTTTCAACCATATCCCAAACCCGCTCCTCGTTTGGAAAATCAACTGCCCCCGGATAGAGGAATATAGCTCCTTTCAGGCCATTTGCCCCAATTATTGACCACGGCCCCATCATCCAGCCAAGATCTGTTATCCAGTAAAGAATATCACTTTCTTTGAAATCTAAATAATACTTAACTTCCTTCAATATGTTTACAGTCGCACCACCGTGGACATGGACCGTACCCTTCGGTTTTCCTGTTGTCCCTGAGGTATACAGGATAATCGCAGGATCCTCGCTATTCATCTTCTGTGAGGACAGGTATCCGTCAAAGTTCTCAGCCATATCATAGTCTATATCGTTAATTTCGTGGTTTCCCTTTACAATAAGCTTGAGCCCGGTTATTCCTCTTACGGTGTCTGCCATCTTAATTTTCTTCCCTTTCCTGACATATGACTCGACGGTGAACAGAAATCTTATCGAAGCATCCCTCACTCTCGTTTCAACTGCCTCTTTCCCATATCCTGAAAACATTGGAACAGCAACGGCGCCTGCCCTTATGATTGAATACATTGCTACTATGGATTCTGGAGCCAATGGCATAAAAATACCGATTCTTTCTCCACTGCCCACACCATTGCTTTTTAGGAATGCTGACATCCTTCCGGTTTTTTCATCGAGCTCCCTGTAAGAAATGGATATCCTTGATGCATCCTCATTCTCGCATATTATTGCCGGAGCTGATGAATTTTTGTGCTTTTCCACGCAGTTATAAGCCATGTTTATTTTGCCACCGGTAAACCACTTAGTCCATTCTTTACCGCCGGATTCGTCAATTATCCTGGAGTATGGTTCAAAGAATTGAATGCCACAATCTTTCACCACCGCATCCCAGAATGCCTCCCTTTCCAAATCCGCAAATTCATATAATTTTTCAACGCTCTCCTGGCCCAGCAGCAGTGAGAGCTTGTAGATGTTTGTGGATTCGAGAGCCTCCCGTGAAGGTTTATACACTATTTCTTCCATGCAAATCAATCATTTCTTCTTGGTATTTATTTTCTATTTTGTTTTTATTCGCTTGTTTCTTCGGCAATCTCCCTTTCCCTGCTAAATATTCTTTCTCTGGTTAATAGCGCTAAAATAGCCATGATAAAGGTTGCAAGAGAAAACAGCAGCCACATCTCTATTGGAGGGTTGAAGAAAAATGTGAGGAAAAGAGTGCCCATGAAGGGTGAAAAAGTGCCAATTATGCCAAATATTGATGTGGTGAAACCAAAATATTCCCCTCTCCTGTCCTTTGGCGCTATCCTGGATATTGTGACAGAGAAGAATGGGTTGGTCATGCTTTCTCCTACCGTTAATATGACAACGTTAAATGCCAATATCACCAGATTCGCAGTTAATCCAAAGATGATGAAGGATAGGGAGTAGAATAATAGGCCAATGGAAAAACTTCTGACATACCCTATCCTTTCAGCTATCACATTTAAACGATATTGAAATAAAACAACCACAGCTGTGTTAATCGCATAAAGGACTGTTATAAAAGTCGTCTGGATTCCCAAAAATCTTGTCAAATAAAGAGGCAGGGTTGGAGTTTCCCATTGGTTTGCAAACAGCATTGAGATTGCCATTACCACGGTTATGGTTATCAGAAGTTTATCACCATATACCTTGAGTTTGTGGTGCGTATCTGTGTGCTTTTCAGTACCGATTGGTTTTGATTCCGGTACATATTTTACGAATATCATGAATTCAATAAGCGATCCGAAAGCCGGAACGATGAAGAAATATGAGGATTGAAATGCAGAAATCAATCCTGCCATAACTAGCCCCGCCCCGATACCTAAATTTCCAAGGATTCTGAGCGCACTAAATGCATCAAGTCTTTCAAACGGTTCAGTGTTGTCAGTTACGATAGCATTGATGACAACCCACTGGATTGAACTCAAGACTCCTGTTGAAATAAACTCAATAAGAATCAATATTATGCTCTGATTGAGAAATATTGAAATAAAGAGCGCAAAATAAAGGATTGTCACTAACAAGGGTACCATTAAGCTTGCTCCCCTCCTCCCCACTTTGTCAATGAAGGTACCTCCAATGATATTTATTGGGAAGGATATAGCTGACGAGATCAGGAAAATCAAGCCCACCTCGATATAACTGAGGTTTCTCACCTGTGAGAGATATATTACAATAATGATCCATGTTGGATATCTTCCCATACCCCTTATGAAATCGGCATATGCCATCATCCTGATTATTTTGCTTTGTGCCCTGATTTTTCCGATGATAAAAGATGTGGGTATTTCTTAACGCCTCTCTTTTCCGGATTCATTGCTACGATAAAAAACCGATTGAAAGCAAGGCAACCTTTTGAAAGGCATTAATAGGATGGGATAAATTCTGATCATTGAATGGAAGCATTTATGAAAGGGAACTGGTATCTATTCTCTCAGGAAAAAAAGACTCTATAAAAAAAATTGGCAACAGAATGGATTATGAATCCCGGGAAAGCCTTGAGAGCCTCATAAAATCTCCATTTTATGTAACGAGGTCAGCAGGATCAAAAGGAGCCGATATAGTTGCAATCCGATACGATATTTCCATGATAATTGAGG
>JAKAUD010000059.1 GCA_021827885.1 Thermoplasmata archaeon
TTCCGATCTTTGTATGGAGGGTACCAATTGATGATACTCACACGCGAGCATTTCATATGGAATTTTTACCATCACTAGATGGACGTGAATATGATCAGCTTCCTGAACAGACTCCTGTATTGGTAAATCCTCCTGTATTAAAAGATGCTAAAGGCGAATACTTTATGAATTCATTTCCTTCCACAGATTTAATGGCATTTGAAACACAAGGCGCAATATTTGATCGATCTAAGGAACATCTTGGATCTTCGGACAGAGGCGTTGCAATGTATAGGAAAATGCTCAAGGAGGAGATATTAAAGGTACAGTCTGGAAAAGACCCTATAGCATTTATCAAGGACGAGGAAGAAAACGAATTCATAAGAGTAACAGACACTGAAGATTATATACTTAAGAGCAGCAATGCAAGGAAGAGTGGCTTACTTGATAACTGGTTTAATGCTATACGCGATTGTAAAATGCCTATGTTAGATGAACATCAAGAAATCTTTGGACAGCAGATATGAATATTATATGGGGTAATCATGGAACCAAAAAAAATCCTAAGAATGGTATATTTTTGGTCGTATTACACAAGGCAGGGAAAGCTGACAGTGAAGATGCTAATGAAATATGGGCAGAAATACCATCTATGTCGGAGATATATGTGGAAGTTGATAATGAGGAGGAGGCGATCTCCATTATACTTAAGATTTTATCAGAAAAGAACTTTGAAAGTTTGAAGGATGTGGAATTAGAAAGGGCTTATTAGGTGATCTGAATGATATATGATTTTCCGGAAATAAAGCATTTTAATGTGCATAAGATGCTTTTTGATGTGAGGAATTCAGAAAGTCTGAAAGAAAAATTCATGGCTAATCCGAAGGAGATTATGAGAGAGTATGGCCTTGGCGCAGATGAACAAGAAGTAATGTTGCGCGGTGACCCAATTGAAATGTACAAATTTGGTATTTATCCTTACTTATTGCACTATTACTGGACTGTTATCATTGGGGCGGTAAAAGGCGGCGAATCGAACTTAACTCTGTACAAGGGGAAATCAGGAGACGAGGTTTGATGGGAAACATTTTAGATATATTTCTCTGTTCTCATGCACCCCAAATAGTAACTAAACCTAAACTGAATAATGAATATCAGTCACAGATAGATAAGGTACAAAATGCCTTGTTAGAGATTGGAAATAAAGTTAAAAAAATAGATCCAGACACAGTAATTCTAATTGGTGCCGATCACTTAGAATCTTACTTCCTTGATAACTATCCCATGATAATGATACCTGTTGTAGAAAAAACACACGGAAGAATGTTTGGAGAAGATTATGAATATGATGTTGACATGTCACTTGCTAAGACGATACTTCTCAATCTCTTAAGAGATGGATTCGAGCCGTCGTTTTCCCAAAGATTTAAACTGGATCACCCCTTTAGGTCTCCACTTAAATATATTTTCAAAAATTTCGCTAAACCCATAATACCTATTCATGTAAACAGCAATATATTCCCGGTGATATCCATTAAAAGGGCATATGACCTTGGCAAGGCCATACGAAAGATTATTCAAGAAGAAACATCCAAAAATGTCGTAATTATTGGAACCGGTGGCCTATCGCATTATCCTGGCACTCCATTTTACGGCAAAGTAGATCTGGACTTTGACAATTATCTGCTAGATTTAATACAAGAAGGAAGAGCGGATGAAATAATATCCTTAGATCCAGAAGCTTTAGAGAGTAGTGGAAATATCGAGTTTAGGACATGGATAACAGCTATGGGTTTTGCAGGTAATTTCAAAGGTAATCTTGTTGTTCACGTCCCTACTTTCCATATTGATTATGCAGTCATGGAACTAGAAAGTGATTATAGGTGAAGGTTTTAATAACTGGGGCTAATGGAAAAATAGGTAGTAATCTCTTACAGTATTTAATAGACAAAGGCTATGATGCTTTTGGTATTGATTCTGATTGTTCTAACATTCTTGATTTTCCTCATAGAAAGGTCGATTTATTACACGAGGGCCAGATTTATCAAACAATCTACGGATTCGATTCTATAATCCATCTAGCTTCATATCATCGACCAGGAATAGTTCCTGATACCTTAACGTTTCAAAACAATGTAAACACTCTGCATAATGTTCTAAATTCTGCTATGTACACTGGTGTCAAAAAAGTATTAATTGCCTCAAGTATGGCCGTATATGGGATTAGATATTCTGCAGGGGCTGTGGTTCCTGAATATCTCCCTATTGACGAAAACCATCCATGCAGTCCTGTTGACTCTTACGGTTTATCAAAGTTAATTGGTGAAATAATTGCGGACTCTTTTTCAAGAAGGGGAAACATAAATATTACAAGTTTCAGAATCCCCGAGGTCGTAACTGATTTTAGTGATTTTGAATCCCGGTCGTCCAATCCATCCCAAGGAGTAAAAAAACTATGGCTTTACATAGATATTAAAGATGTTGTAAGAGCTTTTGAATTAGCGCTTAAGGCCGAAACACTGGGTCATAAGATTATCAACATTTCTGCTGAGGATACGGATCAAAAAATGCCTACTTTAGATTTAGTTCATACATACTATGCCAATATAAAAGTTCAAATCCCTTTTTTTGGCCAAGAAACATTATTGAATATTAACAAAGCAAATGAGTTACTCGGCTTTAAACCAAAGCACTCTTGGCGAACATTATCTCATAATAATGTGAAATAACCAAGGCCATAACAGAAGCGGAATACATAGATACTGTAAACGCTGGTCTTAAATTGTTCCACTTTCAGACACTCCACATGTGTCAAAAGCCGGTGATGTAATACAGAGTTCTGGCATGCAAATGCCCTGGTCTAATACATTTTTGATGCAGGGGTCGTCAAGACCTGAACAACGACAGAGTTTACCTATTACATTTATCCTGATTTTTTTTGTTTATCCAGGACTCCTTATTTTAGCGAATTTATATGGATCTAGTTTCGGGATACAGATTATAATCGTAATGGGTATACCTATTATAATGGCTATCAGGCGGAGAAAGGTTGGCAACGCTGTGTATCTTGAGGAATATAATTCTCACAGGGAAAAGTGGAAGGTTGTGGCCGATTTTGTACGATACATTGGCAGGGAAGATAATGAGAAGAGGGTTATGGAATCCGTGAGGATTATAGAAAGGGTTCGGCCTTCGGGTTCCACTAGATCCGGCGATGTAGATCTCCTCTGGGCCATGGCACAGGATCTTGAGATTCCTGGCATAATTGACAGAATTACGCCGGCGAGATCTTCCATATCTCCGGGGAAAGTGCTCACTGCATGGACCATAAATAGGGTCATCGATCCAGGGAGTGCAACACAGCTGGAATCGTAGATAAAGACAACGGATCTACCCCGGCTGTCAGGTATACCTGAAGAGAAGGGGACGAAGGATCTCTTCCAGCGTCTTCTGGTCGTAATCGGGCATGTTCCTGAGCATTGCCTTCAGGGGTGATTTGATCCCCCTACGATTGATCATCACGCCGAGACCGGTATGCATGTCCATCAGGATGTCCTTCCCCAGATCACGGAGAAAATACATGAGGCATATCCTTATTGGAGTTTCCGGAAACACCCACTGGGCAGCCGATATTATGCCTGAACGCATGTCCGATGTTATTCCCGCTGGCATTCCGAATCTTTCCTTCATGGATTCCAGCATCCCCATGATGGACTTCTCCGATTCGGAATCACGCTTTCTTGCATGTAAAACAAAATCCGATACGGAATCCCTCACCGCAGCAATCATGGAGAATTCTGAATCTGTGGTGCCGTCTATCTGCAGTATGTATGACTTCATGTGTTCACGCAGCTTCGGCACATTCTCCTCTTGGATTTCCCGGAATATTTCCAGAGCCTGGTTGCTCAGTTTTCTTGCATGACCTTCGGATACGCCAATGGCGGAGGATATCTCGGAACTGCTTCTCCCCTCGAGAAATCTCCGCATTGCCGTCTCGATCATGATGTCATTGGCATAGGTGCATCCCGGCGGTATGATTAAATCAAGTTTCCCGGACCTGAACCTTGTCTTTTCCACAGGGCTAATCATTATCCTGTGAAGAGCGGTGAATTCGCCATTCAGGGTTTTCACCGTCCTCTCATCCAGCCTATATGCTTTCAGCCTGGAATGACAGTTTGGGCGGTATTCAGATGCATAGGAGAAAACCATGTCTTTCATTTCAGCTTCAGGAATACCTTCTGCAGCCTAAGATCGTTCTCCATGATGATCTTCGTGATGGGCCATGCATCTTTTTCAGTATTGCATCTATATCCTCCTGGCTTATGCCTTTCTTTAGCAACCTCTGGAAATACTGCAATAAGACATTGGGTTCAATCTCGTTCCTGGAGCTCGGGAATTTCCCCAGATATTCAACATACTTCTGCACAACCTTACCGTTTATGCGCTTCTCGTCAATGAGATTATAGTATACAGTTCCAGCCTTAGATTTTCTTTTCACAGGTATTAGGGTCATAGTATATCTGAATTACTACATACACTGTAAATCTTTCTGGGAATGAGTAAACCACAGAGAAAACGATGAATCAAATAGTCGACTTTTTCATGCCTCAAACCGATCCGAAAAGAGGGAAATTTCAACCTCTCCATTTTGATTTCCTGCAAAGTATTTTACTTCATACACAACAATGTGTTAGAAATACCCTAAACTTAGGCTTTCACTGGATAAAAATACAGAACATTTCTAACGGTAGATGATCGCAATAGAGAGATTGAATATATTTATATAGTTGTATGCATTCAATTAATCATGGGGGATTCGTCAAAAAATTATGAAGTGCCTATAGGAAAGGTATTTGAAAACCTCTCCCTAAAAAAGGCGCACTATGTTGTGTTCTTCATTTTGCTAGTTACGGTAGTAATTGATTCAATGGAAGCTACCTATGTGTCATTACTTCTCCCCGCCTTTGAAAAATACTTCTCCGCGAGTCATCTTTCGGCTGCAACAGTTTTGTCAATTCCGTTTCTTGCGGCGATAATAGGCGCGGTTTTTTGGGGTAACGTCTCGGATTACCTCGGACGTAAGAAAATGTTGGTGACAGCCTATTTTTCATATGGGGTTTTGAATTTTATTGCGGCATTCTCGACAAGTATGTCGGAATTGCTGATTTTTAGAACCCTAGCATTTTTCATGTTTGCCGGTGCAGTGGTCATAAGCTTTCCATACCTTCAGGAGTTTATGCCTACCAAGATAAGAGGCCGAATGCTGAATATTTTATTAGCTGCAACTCCCGTTGGAGTTCTAATTGCGACGGAAATAGCCATCCTGGTCTTACCGCATTTTAATTGGCAGGGTGTTTTCATAGTGATGTCGTTTTTGTCGCTTTGGGGATTTGTGATATTATTTTTTATGAACGAATCACCCTATTGGTTGACAAAGGTGGGGAATCTACAGAAAGCAAGGAAGGTGATTTATGAATTCGCATCGAGAGATGAATTGATCGACACTGTTGGAATTGATCTGGAAAATGTCGTACTAACAACAGAAAAGAGCAAAAAGGTTCCAATGAGTGTCGTTTGGAGCAGAAAATACATTGGGGTCACCATAATGGTAGGCATTATCGCTTTCACCTACGCCTTTGGTTATTGGGGAATATTTGCCTGGATACCGGGCTATCTTATAAGCCGTGGAGTTCATTACAGTGTTGCTCTTGAATATGAAATCATATACGCTCTCTGCGCAATGCCAGGTTACGCTCTATCCGCATATTTGATGGAAAAGCCCAAGATTGGAAGAAAAAGCGTATCTATAGTTTTTCTGGTGATTACGGCACTTTCCACGGTGGCATTCTTGAACGTGGGTACGGTTCTGGAAGCCATTTTGGCTTTAGCTGTTCTATCATTCTTCTCCAATGGAATATGGGGGACATTGGATGCTTGGTTCCCTGAACAGTACCCCACAGAGGCGAGAGGCGCGGGAAACGGATGGGCGCTCGCTATGGAACGTATCGCTCCGGCTACTGCGCCTTTGTTTGTTGGTGCATTTCTCTCCGTGAGTGGGGGGACGTCCATCATAACCATCGTCCTATTTTCGATGATAGTACTTGCCGTAATTGGATCAGTATTTCTGAAAGAGACACGGGGGGTGGATCTTGTATGAACACAGCAGGGGGTTTCGAATCTTCAGACCGTACTGGGAACAGTTTGGATCAGGGAGACAGAATTAAGGCTGCACTTACACTGTCAAAGGATGTAATGTTGATTAAAGTAAAGGACAAAGTGGCGATAACCTGCGATGAATTCTCAGATGACTTGGTTGCTAACGCCCTGATGACGGCTTTAGAAAAACTGGGGGCGGAGCCTACTGTGGTGAAGTATCGTTCGGAATCGTTCAAGGAAGGAAAACTTCCAGATTCTGTGAGTGAATTCATATATTCTTCAGACGTATGGCTTGAATTGTCCCAAAAATACGCTCTTTACAGCGAAACAAGGTTTAAATCTTCAAGAATGGGAGTGAGGTACTCCTGCCTTACAGGAATGGATTCTGATCTTCTCGTAAAAGCCTTTTATAACGTTGACTACGACGAATTGCTACGCTTTGGTGATGCCCTCGTTTCAGCCCTAAGAAGATCTGAAGAGTTAGAAGTGGTATCTGGAAATGGTACCTATCTGAGAGCACAAGGGAAAGTTAAATTTTCAGCTGTAGCTGGAAAACCAAATGGATCAAGGGGGAGTACTACTATGTTTGCGGGTACTGTCAATTGGATCAGCCCGGAAAATGGAATTTCAGGTGAAATTGTGGTAGACGGATCCATATGGCCCCCCATAGGGATTCTTAGAGAACCGGTTAAATTCAAGATCGAAGAAGGTGTCATAAGAGAAATATCCGGGGGTGCTGAATCCTTGGTTCTTAATCGATGGATACAGGATTTGCAGGATGAGAATATGTACAGAGTTGCCCATCTTACTGTAGGGTTCCACCCACATGTGAAGAAACTGAGAGGAAAGATTCTAGAAGATGAGAGGCTTTTTGGAAGTTTTCAGATCGGCTTTGGCACGCAAGGTCCGGCCTTCGGGAAAAAATGGGTTGCCAAGGCACATTCAGATGCCATAATAACACATCCAACCGTTAAACTGGATGGTAGGCCGATACTTCAGAATGGCAATTTCATTTCAGGAAATTTTTCCGAATCAAGTTTCGGTTTTTTAGGTGAATAAGTATGGGTGCATATTCAACAAACTGGAAAGATATACATTTCTCATCAACGGTAGTCGACTGTCATACAGATGTAGTTCAACAACTCTATGGTGAAAAAAACTGGTTCGGAGAACAAGTCAACTGCAGGCGACTCGGCGATAGATCGAGCACAGGCCAGTTAGATATCCCGAGAATGATTGAAGGGGGCGTAGACTGCGAGGTCTTTGTAATCTGGAGTGACCCAAAACGGCAATATGACCGGACGCGTAGAGGACTTGAATTAGCGGATTGCTTATTGAATGAAATATCGGCTAATAATGCAACAATTGGGCTAGCGACCTCATATGGTGATATTGTCAACTTTAATCAGAAAGGGAAAATTGCCGCCCTCTTGTCGCTTGAGGGTGGGGAACCCTTGGCGGGACAGATAAGCATGTTAAGGAACTTTTACAGGTTTGGTGTCAGACTAATAGGACTCACGTGGAGCTTTCAAAATGAGCTGGGATTTGGCATTCGTGAAAAACCGGATCTCGGATTGACTGAATTCGGCTTTAAGGTCATAGAAGAGGCAAATTCATTGGGAATGTTGGTTGACGTTTCACATCTCAACAATGCAGGTTTTTATGATGTGATTGAAACTTCCCGGAAACCGATTATAGCGTCTCATTCAAACTCAAAATCTGTTTGTCCACACAGGAGAAACTTGGACGATAAACAGATAAAATTAATTGCGGAACATGGAGGGGCCATCGGGATAAATTTCACTCCCCAGTTTCTAGCCGAAAAAGATGCGGGGATCGATGATGTAATTAAGCACGTAAAGCACATATCATCCATTGCGGGTTTTGAAAGAATCGGTCTGGGTTCAGATTTTGACGGTATGGAAAATGTTCCCCGGGGAATGGAAGACGTAACAAAATTACCGGCGCTCACAAAGAGGATGGTGGAAGAAGGCTTCAAAGAGAAGGATATTCAGAATGTTCTGGGTGAGAGTATGTTAAGCGTCTTTCGTGAGGTGCTGAGATGAGAAGAATCTTGAATCCAGAAGATCTAAGATTCTTCCTGCTGGGTTCCACAGTACTATCCACCGGTGGCGGGGGGATAGCTCCATCTGAGGAGAGATTTCAAGCCTCTCTTGAGAAACTTGATGAGAGGAAAAAATTCCCTGTCTTGATCGATTCCAAAGATCTACCTTCAGGCTCATTTGTCTTTGAGCGGTCTGGCGTTGGAGGTGGGATTCAGGCGGATGTCAGGAAGAAATATTCCCTCACTCCTGGTTCTGATCCTTATTACGAAAGATGGGTGAGAGGATTCAATGTGCGAGAATGGATAGATAAAATGATAGAAAGGCGTTCCAGAACATTCCCACTTTCCAGTTGGAGTCGAAAACCAAGTGAAGACAATGAAAGGAGCCTGGATTCATATCTTTCGGAGATGTCAGGAATAAGACCATACGCGCGCGTGATTGGAGAGATAGGGCCAAATGGGTTCTATGACATCATTGATTCTATCGACGATGGATGCCCGATTGTGGACGGAGACTTGGCTGGCCATAGGGCAGTTCCCGAACTCTCACTTTCAATGCTAAACGTACATGAGATCGATCCGGGGAAGGTAGTATTTCTTTCCGCATGGGGTGATCTTATAAAGGTTGAGAGGGTGCTCGACTACCAGAGGCTAGAAGATATAGCAAGACATCTGGCAATCTCTTCCGGTGGAGCAATTGGCGGAATGCATGCCATTAGTTCCGAAGACTTAAAGAAGTCTGTGGTCCCGGGCTCCATATCGAAAACAATAACAACAGGAAAGTCCATATTGTCATTTCAGAAGGGGAACACCGGAATAGATGAGATTGCGAAGGCAGCGGGTGGAAGCGTAATTTTTGACGGAAAAATCGATAATTTTATGAGGGAAACAAGGGACTCGTTCCACATGGGCGATATCTTTATTTCTGGAACTGGAAACTATTCTGGCAAGGAGCTTAGAATATGGTTCAAAAACGAGAATCACGTGACATGGGTCAATGATGAGTCGTATGTTTGTTCACCGGATCTGGTCTGCGTAATCGACAATGATACAGGTACTGGTATACCGAATGCGCTGGAAAGAGAATGGTACGGAGGTAGGAGGGTCTGCGTGATAGGTGTGCCGGCCTGGAAGATGTGGTACACACCAAGAGGCTTAAGCATCTTCGGCCCAAAACATTTTGGCTTCGATATGAAATTCAGACCCTTGCAAGACATCATCTCCGGATAGTGACGAATGAAACTGTTCGGGAACGCGGATCTTTTGCCAGCATTACTCTCACTGCAAAGAGCTATTTTCTACAGTTCAGCACTATCATTTTACGCAATTATGGCTCATCGCATTCTTGATTTTCCTTATGTCGCTGCCGGGGAGGTAATTTTCTTAATGGTATCGTCCGGTTCGGTCTTCCAGATAATCGCTGGAAAACTTTCCGATAAGGTGGGGCGAAGGAGAATCGTCTTTTTGGGGCAGGTAACTCAGGGTTTGAGTCTGATAGTCATGGGAGATGCTTTTCTGCATTTGTATATATTCCCTTCAATTTTCGGTTTCCTGTTGGCTGGCATTGGTGGAAATTCAGTTCAGTCTTCTGTTAACGCAGTTGTGGCAGACACCTCTGTATCCACTGGATCCACAGTGGAGAACTTTGCAAAAATCAGAACAGCTGTCAATTCCGGCTTTGGATTTGGGCCATTGCTGACGGGTATGGTATTGAACCTAAACTGGGTAAGCTATGGGGTACTCCTGGAATTAATGGGAGTAATGTCCCTGGTTTTCCTGTTTTTGATCCCCATGATTCAGGGAAAGGGTACAGCTAGATCTACAATGAATCATCCTGCATACTTGAATCTAAACCACAGATACTTGATCGAACTGTCTCTTTCCGCATTTCTTATATCGATAGTTTTTGGACAACTGACGAGTTCCGTTCCAGTTTATGAAGAGTTGATCAATCACCTTACACTGGGCGATGTGGGGATGCTTCTAGGTCTCAATGGATTTGTCATAGTACTGACACAGTATCCTATTTCCAAGCTGGTAAAAAATACACTAAACTGGAAATGGATGACTGGGGGATCCGCCATCTATTCTATCTTCGTCATCCTGCTTTCCGTTGCTAATACGTTTTATGGCATTCTCCTAACAGTAATTCTGATAACCCTGGGAGAAGCCATCTTTTGGGCCACAGCACAGGCATTAATCACATCAATATCAAAGCCAGCTAAATATGGCGAAAATCTTGGAATATGGGCATTTAGCGTAAACATGGGAAGAGGAGCTGGAGCGGAATATGGCTTGACGGTTTTTTCCCTCCTAGTCATGAATCACACTCTCATGTGGTTTACCATAGCTGTACCCGGTCTAATGAGCGCCATGTGGTTCGGAGTCCTCGTCAAAAGGATTAGTAGGGAGATCAGAAAATGAAAAAATAGAGGAATTCCGCCTCAGCCTATCACTGAACCCTGCCAAGCTCCTTTTTCCTCGGAGGGAACGGAGCGTAGCATGAGTTCGTAGGTAGCCATAACATGACGTTCAGCGCTTTTTCTTGCTTTCTTCGCTTCACCACTGATTATTATATTTGCCAGCTCCTCGTGCTCTCTCACTGAATTTTCCCGCCTCTTCTCGGAAATAAATTTCACTGATTGCGATAGTTTCAGCTTGGTCTGAATATTCTCGAGGATTTCAACCAGGTAAGGAAGCCCACTTACTATGGCTATGGTCCTGTGAAACTGATCATTCAATCTAGAGAGTTCAAAGAGATTCCCTCCCTTGTATTTTTCGCTCTCTTCCAGATTCGACAATAGTTTCTGTCTGCCATGTTCATCAATTCGCTTCGCGGCAAACTCAGCAGCTAGGCCTTCCAATCCTATCCTAATCAGTTCAAGTTCTATGCTTTGGGAGTGGTCAAGGAAATTTATCATTATTCTTCCGTTCTCCCGTTTCAGCACTCCTTCCAGTTGGAGCACACCAATAGCTTCCCTGATCGGTGTTCTGCTAACACCTAGTATGCTTGCCAAATTGTTTTCCGTCAACGGTTCCTCGTTCGTCAGCCTTCTATAAAGTATATCCTCTCTAATTCGATTTAAGACATAAACTGTCTGAACTGATGCTCTGCTCACTCAAACCATAGTATAAGCTATTACCTCCATATTTAATCTTCGTATTTGTGAGACTGTCAACTCGTAGTTGAAATTCTTTGATTTACTGCTTAATGAACCTAATCATGAAATATGATGTGCTCATCATATTTCATGCGGATACACCGGATTCCGGGCATAAAACGAGTTGTCATTACAACCAACCTTGATGACTTTTCCAGCGATAATCCCCCCTCACCGCTGAAGCTTGACGGGCAGCACGCTGAAATAAGGTTCCCGGAGGACGGCACGCCGCTGCATTATTCATATCCTTTCTGCACAGGATGCTTATCACGCAGGGTGTCCAGGAATGGCACATTGTTCAGGATTCAGGGACACATCTGCAGGGACTGCAGATATTCATTTGTTGCACGTCCTCCCAATTACGGTTACGGGAGGCATTACCCCGATGATGTCAGGGAGAAGGGCGTCAAAA
>JAKAUD010000087.1 GCA_021827885.1 Thermoplasmata archaeon
AATTAAGAACGCCAAGGATTATGAATGTAGCCAGAAATGCTATCGCAATCCCTGCAAGAATGCTTGCTATTCGGAGTTTAATCGAATACATTGACATATTTCTCGTATCATAATCAAATCAAAAAGCTTTTGCAATCTTTTCATGCCTTTTTTCTTTACATTTTCTTGATTTTTTCCAGATATAAATAGTCAATTACTGATTTTAAAACCCTGTTTTCTTTTAACATAAATACAAAAAAATTTGAGGGAATATTGTTACTCGTTTTCACAAAAAAACTATAAGCATGTTAACATGATATCATATAAGGAATAAATCAGATATAATAATTGAACCATGTCTGGTAATACTCCAATTACCACCGTGGATTTATAGAAAACTGGTGGATATATGATAAGAATCATTGAGAAAAGAAACGGCGAAACGGAAGAGTTTCAGGAAAAGAAGATAACAGAAGCCATATTCAAGGCAATGCTGTCTGTTGGAAAGGGAAATCTTGATGACGCTGAAATCCTGACAAACATAGTCGTCAAGACAATTTCAAAAATTCCAGGAAAAAAAACTGTTGAGGATGTTCAGGACATCGTCATCAATGTGCTAATGAATGAAAATTTGCAGGGAAGGACATTTGCCGACGTTGCAGAATCGTACATTCTCTACCGCGATAACAGGCGAAGAATCAGGGAGGAAAAGAGGAGAATAGAGAGCACAATAAAAAACATAAAGCCCTCAAGCGCACAACCTGTAAAGAGCTCAGGAATGACCGAAACATTGCAGCTTGATCTGAAACTGATGCCTACTTCCGTCACCAACAGGCATGGAGAGAGGGTGCCGATTGATGTCGGAAAAATAAGGGAAGTGGTTTCAGAGGCATGCAGGGGCCTCCACGGGATCGATCCCCTTGTACTGGAAATGGATTCACAGATTCACTTTTATGATGGAATCTCAACACGGAAGATACAGGAAACATTGATACGTGTTGCGAATGAAAAGACCAGTGTGCAGCAGCCAAACTGGACCATGGTAGCCGCAAGGCTCCTCCTTCATGATCTTTACAGGGAGGCATCAAGGAACAGGCAGGAAAAATTCAGGAAATATGGAAGTTTCAATAATCTCGTAAAAAAGCTTACAGAAATAGGCAGGTATGATGCAAGAGTCCTGCAGCAGTATTCAGAACCTGACCTGGAAGAGCTTGGATCGTATATAAAACCAGAGAGGGATGAGCTTTTCACCTTTGCAGGTGTGAAGCACCTGAGTGACAGATACTGCATAAAGGGCGTGGATAATGAGGTTCTGGAACTACCACAGGAAGCTTTCATGGGCATTTCTGCCTTCCTTGCCCTTGCTGAGAAACCACATGAAAGGTTGAAGTGGGCGAAGAAGTTCTACGACGTGCTTTCCAACCTGTATATTACAATGGCAACCCCGACGCTTGCCAATGCAAGGAGAACCAACGGGCAGTTGAGTTCATGCTTCATCGATACACCGGAAGACTCACTTGAAGGCATCTTTGATGGACTAAGGACATTTTCAAAGGTTTCCCAGAACGGAGGCGGCATGGGAGTATATATAGGAAAGCTGAGAAGCCTTGGCAGTTCCATAAGAGGGTATAAGGGTGCGGGAAGCGGTGTTGTGCCATGGGTGAGGTTGTATAACGACACTGCGGTATCAGTCAACCAGCTGGGTCAGAGAGCCGGAGCTGCAAGCATCTGGCTGGATATCTGGCATAAGGACATTCTTGATTTCCTTGACCTGAAGACAAATAGTGGCGATGATCGCAGGAAAGCGCATGATATTTTCCCAAGCATTTGTGTTCCGGATAAATTTTACAGGGAACTTGAGGTCGACGGGAACTGGTACCTGTTTGATCCCCACGAAATAGTTGAAAAGAAGGGTTACGCACTTGAGGATTTCTACGGTGAGGAATGGGAAAGAAGGTATGATGAACTGTGCTCCGACGAATCAATATCAAGGAAGATACTTCCTGCCCTGGATATAATGGCATCTATCCTGAAAAGCCTTTATGAAACCGGAGGACCATTCATTTTCAACAGGGATACCGTTAACAGGTTAAATCCGAACAAGCATGCCGGGATGATTTATTCCTCGAATCTATGCACCGAGATATGCCAGAATATGTCATCAACGAAACTTGAGGAAACCAGATTTGATGGTGATAAGATCATGGAGGTTTACTCTCCCGGTGATCTCGTCGTATGCAACCTATCCTCAATAAATTTAGGAAGGACAGATTCCATTGAAAAGATCAATGATGTTGTGCCCGTCCAGGTAAGGATGCTTGACAATGTCATTTCCATGAACAATCTTCCGCTGGAACAGGCGACAAGAACAAACATGCGTTACCGTGCCATTGGGGTTGGCATATCGGGATACCATCAATTTCTCGCAAACAGGGGAATTGATTGGGAATCAGAGGAGCATCTGCTGGCAATTGATGAGATTTTCGAGGAAATTAACCATGTTGCAATTAAAACTTCCATGGAACTTGCAGTGGAACGGGGAAAGTATCCCCTCTTTGACGGGAGCGACTGGGACAATGGCGAATATTTCAAGCTCAGGAACTACAATTCAGTTAGGTGGAAAGACCTCGCTGAAAAGGTTCATAAGAATGGCATCAGGAATGGATACATAATGGCAATTGCCCCAACAGGTTCAACATCTGTCATTGCTGGATCAACCGCAGGCATTGACCCGATATTCAAACCCGTATTTGTTGAGGAAAAGAAAGGATTCTTAATCAAGCAGGTAGCCCCGGACCTGAATCCACATACTCTTCCTTTTTACAAAGGAGCGCACAAGATCGATCAGATGTGGAGCATCAGGGCAGCCGCAATCAGGCAGAGACACCTTGACCAATCCCAGTCCATGAATATCTATGCAACCGATGGCATGGATGAGCAGGCTTTCCTGAATCTTTACTACGAGGCATGGAGGCTTGGCGTCAAGACTGTCTATTATTTCAGGAATTTTACGGCAGACGAGGATTCTGACGATGATCCGTCATGTGAGGCTTGCCAGGCGTAGGTGGTAAAATGGAACATAAAAAGTTATTCAACCCGGATGGGACAAGAGAAAGGTCAAGGCAAAGACTTGTTGGAGGGCCATCAACCAACCTGCTGGAATTCGACAACTGCAAATATTCGTGGTCTGAGCCCCTCTATAAAAAGATGAGGAGCTTTTTCTGGATTCCGGATGAACTCCCCCTTGTGGACGACAAGAAGCAATACTCTTCGCTCACTCCTGAGGAACAGGAGGCGTACAAGAAAACATTGTCTTTCCTCATATTCCTGGACAGCATCCAGATCGACAATTTAGGGGCAATTGCATCATATATCACGGCGCCGGAGGTCACAGCCTGCCTGAAGGCACAGGCATTCTTCGAAACTATACACGCACAGAGTTATGATTATCTTCTTACGTCCGTGGTTGACCATCTCACCAGGGATGCTGTTTACGATATGTGGAGGGAAGACGAGCATCTCGCAAAGAGAAACAGGTTCATAACAGATCTCTACGAGGAATTTATCAACAATCCAACCCCGGAGAATTTTATCAGGTCGTGCATGGCCGATTTCCTTCTTGAAGGAATATATTTCTACAGTGGTTTCGCCTTTTTCTACACGCTTGGAAGGCAGGACAAGATGGGGGGAACCGTGAGCATGATAAGGTTGATCCAGCGTGATGAGAATACGCATCTTGCCCTGTTCACCCATATAATGAGGACACTCAGGGAAGAAAACCCGGAATGGTTTGATGAAAAAATGCTGGATGAACTTTCAGGCATGATAAGAACGGCGGTCGAGCATGAAATCAGCTGGGGAAAGTATGTTACGCAGAACCAGATACTCGGTCTCAGCGACCAGGCTATTGAGGCGTATATCAAGTACCTTGGAAATGTGAGAAGCCAGGCCATTGACCTTCCGGAACTCTACCCGGAAGCCAGGAACAACCCTCTTTCATGGATCGATTCCTACTCATCAATGAATTCAACCAAGACCGATTTCTTTGAAAGGCGAGTAACCAATTACACCAAGACAGGTACGGGAATAAATTTGGGAAAACTCAGGCCACCGCAAAAATAAAAGGCTCAGTCAGGAGGATTCAGGTATACCTCGATCAGGTTGACACCCTTTCCCTTCCTGGCCTCGGAAAAAGCCTTCGAAAATTTCTCTTTTTTATCAACAAGATAGTGATTCCCCTTGAAACTTGAAGTGAGAAGTGAAAAATCAGGGTTTGTAAATGAAATATATTCAGGCTTGAAACCCATGTCCCGCTGCTTCTTCTCTATGAGGCTGTATCTCCTGTCATTAAAGACAATATACACAAAGTCAAGGCCAAGCCTGTGCGCAGTTTCCATTTCCTGAACATTCATCAGGAATCCGCCATCTCCTCCGATTCCAATAATTTCATTATGCGGCAATGTGAGCTTGGCTGCAATACAGGCTGGAAGTGATGCACCCATCGATGCGAATCCATTGTATATTATGGTAGTTCCAGGCTTCCTTGGATGAAACCACCTGGACACCCATACCTTGTGCAGGCCAACATCTGATATTACTATACTATCATCCTTGACGTTTTCGGTGAGCACTCTCATCACTTCCTTCGGGATAGCCTCGAATTCCACCTTTGAAGAAAGCATTTCTTCTAACCTTCTCTTCCTGATTTCATCATGGAGAACCGTATCCAGCCTTTGTTCAACGCTTTTACCCAGGATCTCCATGGTATTTCCTATGTCACCCGTCAGATCATATGCTGCCTGGAAGTGTCTGTCACTTTCCGATGGATAGGTATGGATATTTACTATCCTCCTTGATTGATCCGCATTCCACACGGCGGGGTCATATTCCACAAGGTCAAAGCCGATGGCGATTATGAGATCAGAGGAATGCAGTGGCCGCATTCCGATGGGGTAAGGCTTGCCGCCAACCGCAAAAAGATTCTTCGGATCGTTGAATGGCAGTATGCCTTTAGCCATGAAAGTTGTGACAAGAGGAATCCCGGTCTTGCTGACAAACTCAGCAACTGAGTCCCATGCCTCACTTCTTATGATCCCATTCCCTGCCAGGATAACAGGGTTTTTTGATTTGTTTATAATTTTCGCTGCCTTTTTGATCAGGGGAGAAGGCACAAAAGGTCTCTCCATTTGAGGCGGTTTCAGGAATCCCGCGGGTTCCGCGTCGGATGCTGCCACGTCCTCACTCAATTGTATATGTGTTGCACCGGGTTGATCCTGCATGCTGACGCTGAACGCTTTCCTGACAATTTCCGGGATAGTGTCTGCCACAATGACCGGCTGGTTGTATTTTGTTATTCCTGAAAATAATGCAATTGTGTTCACATTCTGGTGTGATTCCTTATGCAATCTCTCCCTTGATGCTTGGCCTGTTATTGCTACGAGGGGTACCTTGTCAAGATGAGCATTTGCCACACCTGTAATAAGGTTCGTTGCACCCGGGCCCAGCGTTGAAAGGCAGACACCGGGTTTTCCAGTTAATCTTCCATAGGCATCAGCCATGAATGCCGCCCCCTGTTCGTGCCTTGTCAGGATGAACCTGATCGTTGAACGTGATATTGAATCAAGCAGATCTATATTTTCTTCTCCCGGCAGGCCAAAAACATAATCCACTCCTTCATTCTCCAGAGCCTTCACAAAAAGGTCACTTGCTTTCATTATTTTCACTGCCCCTGGATCCAGACAGTTTTCTTGTTGGTGAATTCCAGCATTCCATGCCTTGATAGTTCCCTCCCGATACCGCTTCTCTTTATTCCACCGAATGGCAACCTGGGATCGGATGCCACTATCTTGTTCACATATACCATTCCAGCCTCTATTCCTCGTATGTACCCCTCAGCATCGGATGGTTCTCCCCAGATGGAAGCACCCAGCCCAAAATCAAGCCCATTTGCAATGGCCAGTGCCTCTTCCTTTGTGGAGAATTTCTTTAGGAGGGCAACTGGCCCAAATACTTCATCGCTGTAAGTGCTCCTGAGGTCAACGATTGTTGGAGGAATAAGGTTGCCTGCCACCTCACCGTATGAAGAAACTGAGCCTAATTTCCTCAACTCTTCAATCTGGTTCAATAATATGTCGCTTTGGGAATCTGAGGAAACCGGGCCAAGATACGTTTCAGGATCCATCTGGTCTCCCATGCTGACAGATCTAAAGGCTTCCTCAAGTTCAGAATGAAATTCCGAATATATTTTCTCATCAACAATGAAACGTTTGGATGCAATGCAACTCTGACCGTTATTCTGCAACCTACCCAGGGCTGCGTTCTTTGCTGCCTTCCTTATATCAGCGGATTCGAGAACAATGAATGGGTCGGAACCACCCAGTTCAAGGACAACTTTCTTTATGTGCTTGGCTGCCTCCATATAAATCTGCATTCCAACATCGGTTGATCCGGTAAAGGAAACTCCGTCTGAATGCCTGATCAGGTTAAGTGCGGAAGAACCTTTTACAAATATGGATCTGAAATTTGGGGTGGCGAAAATTTCCTCTATTTTCTTGCTTGAACCAGATACTATGGATGCATGCTTCAGGATCACGGTATTGCCAGACAGCATGGCTGGGATTGCTGCCCTTGCAACCTGCCATAATGGATAATTCCACGGCATTATGAGATATATCACGCCAAGAGGTTCAAAGCTGATATAACTCCTTGAAGCTTCAGTGGCAACATTTTCGTCAGACAGGAATTCATGGGCATGGGATGCGAAATATTCAATCATGTTTATCGTCTTCTCGATTTCGGCCCTGCTCTGGGTAATTGGCTTTCCCATTTCCTGGGACATTATTTGGGCAAGCTCTTCCTTTCCCCTGTTCATTTCAGGTATGAGCTGGTTCTTCATGTATTGGACGCGGTCATCCAGGCTCCTGGCCCATGATTTCTGGTTTGCCCTTGATAACTTGAATATTTCGAGTGCCTCGTTTTCATTTGTCACTTTAATTTTTTTTACGATTTCCCCATTATAGGGGTTACGAGTTTCCAATTCCATGATTAAATATTCTATCAGGTGATAAAGTATTTTCCTAGAATAACCATTCATTAGTCAAATAGGTGTGATGACAACCTCCCACTGCAATGGCCTCGGTAAATGTCTCAGTCAATAGCGAATCATCGTGTCAAATTATTAATATTTGATTTAACTATATATGAGGCATATAGAAAAAGATAAGGGGGAACAAATGTGAGTAGAAACAACATTTTAAATGATGGTCTTGTTTATGCATCTTATAAGGTTATAAAAGAGTTTGAAAATGTGAATTTAAAGCCACCAAGTGGTCTTTATTTTAATAAGACTCTCTCATTTCTTAACTCTGAACTTAGAAGAGAAGGGATCGATATAGCTGTTCCACATTGTTGGTATAGATGGGGTGATGAGGTTGTTCGTTACTATATGCCTGGTGAGTTGCAGTGGACACATAAAGAAGACGCATATACAATAGTTGAATGGAATGGAAATATGCCAGCGAACCCTGAAGACCACATTAAAATGCGCATCGACTCCATTGTCAAGGAATTGATGGAGGATTATGGGAAACCAGGAAGAATTCAAGATTTTGTGGATATCATATATGAGGGAGCTCCGTTTGAATTTCAAAGAAAATATAAGGGAGTTCGAGACCTTTTCTATTCCTTACAGAATTCTCGTGCAATGGACCAACGGGAAAAACAGAAGTTATTGTTACAGTCGCTTAAAGATGCCATGGAGTTTCTTCCATCTGATAAAATTTTCAAGGATGTAGTTGAGTTTGCACCAAAATATCTTAGATTAATGGAATACTGCTTGAATTATAGACAAATTGATCTGGTGAAGCTTAACGAAATCTCCGAAGAGTTTTGGTTTTGGTTCTGCTATTATCTCAGAACACATCCAAAGGCACATGAGAACATCGATTCGGATACTATTACGTATTGGAAAGGGGAATTGGATTATCAAAAATCAAATTTCACAGGCTACTTTCGGGATCACGCGTTGGGATTTTCTCGTTTAATACCAGAAATAGCTATTGATAATGAGATCGGATTCTATGTTAGGGAAGCTATTAGGGAGGATAATGAATTCGAGGCAGTCTTTTCTGAATTTGTCAGTGCTGTAAAAGGGTTGGATGAATTTCTGGCTGAAAACAAGAAAAGATATAAGTTTGGAGAAGCTAATTAGGATGAAAAACACAGGATTCTCGTAGCGTGGTTCAATTTGACGTCGGAACCAATAGTTATTGACAGCTGTGTCTTTTCAAAAAGTACTGATTTCATTTATTGGCTAAAAAACTATCACAGTAAAAAAATTATCTCATCAATTACGTATGCCGAGTTGCAGATGTATTTTATTGGACATAAGCATAAGGAACCATCATTTTTTGATAATTTACTTAGGAAAAGCAAGATAGAAATAGAGTGGTTTCGGGCTGAAGAAGGACTGCGTACGGCTCTAACGGGAATAAAGTTAGGTTCGTTTGCTGAAAACTTCCGTGATTTAATGATAGGATCCCATGCTTCAATCGCCCCTTGGATAGTTGTGACGAATAACATCAAAGATTTGGATTTTCTTGGAGATAGAGTGAGACTTCCTGATGAATTCAAAAGAGATAATGACTAATAAATATATCATAAGCATGTGTACCAGAAGCTTCTGCATATTTTCAAAAACTTCATTGTTCAAAGCATAGCCATTCACTTCTTTCTCTTATAGTATAAGGCAACGGAAACGATTCCAGCAATCAGGATTATTGGAAGGATATAGCCTAATAATTTATCTTCTGCAGTAAATGACGAATTAACCTTTACAAATGATACATTCACGGTAATATTATCTCCTAATATTGAAATAGATCCGCTGCTGTTTGAAATTGCACTATATCCATTATTGCTACTGGCAGAAAAATTGTAAGTACCATTTGGAAGCTGGAAAGTAATATTGTTTGGATAGATTCCATTTCTGCTGGACACATTATATATATTTACCGACCATGTTATCCCCGGATTCAGGTTAGAGGCATGGAAGGTCACATTAAATAGTGTTTCATTAAAAAATATCTCAACGTCACTTGCGGCACCACTGATCGTTATATTTCCAAAACCGTTACCTATTCTAATAAGTGGATCATTTGTTCCCACAATGTAACTATATGTTCCATTCTGTGTAACGATGCCAATAGAAGAACCATTGGAACTGTAATTTAACTTCGATACGTTTACCCACCATGAGAAATTTTTGGGCAATAAGCTTTTTCCGAAATTTCCTGTAAAAGACACACTGTAAAAGGTGGCTTTATAACTCTGCCCCTTTCCTAATGAAATGCTGCCATTATAAACAATGCCGGACGAATTTCTGATGATCAGTGAATATTTATTCTGGCTATATGGAAGAGTAAGGTTCAACTCCCCATTTACAAAGGTTATGTTCATGTTGTCTATTGATGCCGTGCCATCGCTAAAGGGAAATTTAAGCTTAAGGAATGAAAGATTTGCCGAATTATATATCTGGTGGAGCGTCCCGCTGCCATTTGTCATTGTAGATCCAATGGTTCCATTGTTTACACTCGAGAATCCAGATCCATGAATATTGCAGATCCCTTCCGCAGTGTTGCTTCCAAAATTGTAGGCATTTGGTATAAATTGATAATTATGTCCATTCCAGTATTGCAATTCCAGATTCACATCAGAAAGTGTGGCGCTTGTCTGGGACCCATTCCCCGGCCCACCCATTATTAACTCGGCATCGTAGAAGGTATACGTTGTTGGTTCGTAATTATGGCCATTTACCTCAAAAACTGGTTTTCCATCCAAGCTATGTGCAAATGTGAAATTGGGGGTGTCATAGATTATCCAATGACTGCCTACATTATACATGAATGTAACGTCTGGGAATCCATTTGGGAGAACAGTGGCATTCATCTCCATATTAAAACTGGTAGGGGTAATGATAGTGTAGAGATGTTTGGTTTGATAGTAATAAAAACCTGTAGTGGAAACCTTTCCGTTTCCTGAGATCGATGAACTGCTCATTTTTGCATTCTTTGAAGACATATTCCAGACATTGTCTAAGAAGCAAATTTTGTCTGAGGAGGTATTGAGAACTGCCACGTCCTGAACCCAATACACATACAGCGTGCCTGCGTTCTTAAACATGAGATTCAGGTTCAACTGGAAAGTCATATAGTGCGCAAGCCCCTTTGAAACAAGGCTTTGATTGAATGTCTGCAATTGATTTATCGAAACGGTTCCATCGAACGAGGTTGTATTGTATGAATAAGGAACCCCATTCGGGCCTATACCAAAATCTGCAATTCCCATCGGGGCCGGTTCCTTGGTGTAAATCTCATTGGGATTCACGGAAGAATAATTATTGGCAGTCACCTGATTATTTTTAACCGGGCTTGTTAATGCAATGTTCATTGCGGGCATGCTTGAAAAGGATGATCCTGGACTATCGTGTGTGGAAGGAGCGATTTGCAAAATGGAAACACTGACCATCATCACAACACTGGCCAGGATAACTAACGACATCTTGAATTTGGAGAATTTTTCAGGATCTCTAACATTATGATTCATTTCTGAATACCATGAGTGGCTGATCGTTAAATAAAATTATTGTCACAGAATTTGGACATGGGCACGAGAAAAGTAATTTTATTTTTCTGTGATCCACGATTCTTTCTCTGCGTTGAAACATAATTTCACATGCAATTCATGGAGCTAAATTTTATATGCTCAAATTAGTACTCTTTTCAGTATGACACAGCAAGCATATGACGCGATATTAAAAGCAGTTGAAAACAAGAACGAGATCTTGATGAAAAAGAAGATAATTGCCCTTGGAAAGCACTATAATGTTATGGACAAGGATAAGAATACCTTATGCTCAGTTCATTTGAGTTTGTGGCAGAATATGGGCGGCGAGGGCATGAGCAGGTATGTGGGGAAATGGGCAGGAAGATCCATGAAATATACCTATCTAATAAAGGATGCACAGGAAAATATTGGCCTTGAAGTTAGGAAATACAATGGATCATGGAAAACGGCCTTTGAGGTTGTTGAGCCTGACAGCAATGTCATTATGGGCAAAATCTGGTTAAAGAGGAGTTTCCTCATCGGCGGAATAAAAGCCAGGTGGATTAATAAGGAAAACGACAACCCCCTTATCACCGTAAAGGGAAACGTGATGAGAAGAAAATACAGAATGCTTTCACCAGATGGCAAGGAAATCGCAAAGGTTCGGCACAAAATTGTTGCGGTCAGGGATGTCTGGAAACTAGAAATAAAAGATACAAATAAGGATCTCGAAGCGATAATATTTGCGGCGGTTCTGGACTTTGAAAAGGAAATGTGAAGGCGTCTTTTTCATAACACTATATCATCCCCTTTTTTTTCAATTTTCCAAATTAAAATTTATTTTGCCAGCGAAACGTGTCTATTAAGTTATTCTAACAATGCATAATTGAGAAAATCCATTCAATGAATTTCCATTGGATATATCTTTTCAAAGAACTCAGCTAAAGTCGGGAACATCCTGCTGTTTGCTTATAAGGGGAGGTTTTCAGTGATATGCGGGTGCCGGGATTTGGACCCGAGGCACGAGCTTGGCAAGCTCGCGTGTTACCAGGCTACACCACACCCGCTTCCATCAGTGATATAAATTATGTTTATAATTTTACCGTTATTTCTATGGCGGTT